>NZ_JAVJZI010000030.1:0-21228 GCF_040223135.1 Coleofasciculus sp. G3-WIS-01 | reverse complement strand
CGCAGTGAAACGGAGTGACGCGAAGCATCTGCCCAGATTCTGACGCTCGTTCCGACGCTCGTTCCGACGCTCGTTCCTCGCTACCGCAACGCTTTCGCTACCGCAACGCTTTCGCTATCGCGCAAGCGTCACGCTTCGCTCTTCCTAGACATGATAGAACGCAACTTGGTATTAATTAACAACACCACTCCATTTAATTTATGCGATCGCGTCCCCCTGTCCATGGGCGAGTAGCGGCTTTGATCTGTTGCCTGTTGCCTGTTGCCTTTTCCCCATCACCCCCAACGGCTACAGTAGGAAAAGAGAATTCAAGACGGGCTGATGACAGAGGACGAACTACTCCAACTCATTGAACAAGCGGCGCGGGAGGAATGGACAGAACTTGACCTCTCTGACAATGATTTAACCGTGCTACCGCCGGACATTGGTCAAATCACCTCTCTGCAATCCCTTTACCTCATCCGCAATAATATCCAAGAACTGCCCTCTCAAATCGGTCAACTCACCTCCCTACAATTCCTTTACCTCTACGGCAATAAAATCCAAGAACTGCCCCCAGAAATTTTGGGCTCAAAGGAATATTGGCAACCTCCTGGTGATGTCCAAGAAATCCTGGACTTCTATTTCCGCATCCAAGACCCCACAGAAACCGCCCCTCTCTACGAAGCCAAATTCATCATCGTCGGCGAAGGTGCAGCCGGAAAAACCACCTTAGCCAAGAAAATCGAAAGCGAAACCTACGAACTCCAACCCGATGAAAAATCCACCCAAGGCATTGATGTCATCCAATGGCACTTTCCCCTCGCCAACGGAGAAGACTTTCGCGTCAATATCTGGGACTTTGGCGGACAGGAAATCTATCACCAAACCCACCAATTCTTCCTCACTAAACGTTCTCTCTATGCCTTAGTCGCTGATAATCGCAAGGAAAACACCGATTTTTACTGGTGGCTAAAAGTCGTCGAACTCCTCAGCGACAATAGCCCCGTTTTAATTATCAGCAATGAAAAACAAGACCGTCAATGTCCCGTCAACGAACGCCAACTTCGGGGAGAATTCACCAATCTCAAAGCAGTTATCCCCGCCAACTTTGCCACCAATCGCGGACTCACTGAAATCAAAGACGCGATTGAACAATATATCACCCGCCTCCCCCATGTAGGCACACCTTTACCGAAACTCTGGGTACGAGTTCGTGCACCCTTAGAAAATGATTCCCGCAACTATATCACCCAACAAGATTACTACCAAATTTGCCAGCGGAATCAATTAACTGACCGCCAAGACATGCAGTGGTTAAGTCGCTATTTACATGACCTCGGCGTTTGCCTACATTTCCAAGATGACCCCACCCTAAAACACTATATTATTCTCAAGCCCGAATGGGGAACCAGCGCCGTCTATAACGTCTTAGATAATCCCACCGTCCAGAAAAATCTCGGCTGTTTCACCCAAGACACCCTGGCAGATATTTGGCAAGACGATAAGTATAACCAAATGCAGGATGAACTACTGCAATTAATGATCCGGTTCAAACTCTGCTATCCCATCCCCAATCAGACGAATACCTACATCGCCCCCCAACTTTTAGATATCAATCAACCCGACTACGATTGGGATGAGCAAAATAATCTAATTTTGCGCTATGATTACGAGTTTATGCCCAAAGGAATCCTCACCCGCTTTATCGTTGAGACACATCCCTGGATAGAAAACCAAACCCGCGTCTGGCGCAATGGCGTTATCCTCAACAAATACCAAACCCGTGCCGAAATTATCGAATATTACTATCAACGCCAAATTAAAATCCGGGTATCGGGAAACCGGAAGAAAGAACTCCTGGCGGTGATTACCCATGAACTGGAAAAAATCCACGCCTCTTATGAACGATTGCAGTATAATACTCTGGTTCCCTGTAACTGTGACGAATGCTTAAGCAGTACCAATCCTCATTCCTATCCCCTGGATAACCTCCGCAAACGCTTAAACGCAAGTAAATATCAGATTGAGTGCGAAAATAGTTATCAAATGGTAGATGTGCGCCGTTTAATTGATGACGTAAACCTCTCCCCCTACCCGAAAGAGAAATTATGGATAGACTCACCATTTGATAACGCCAAATCTTCCCGGTTACAACAAGAACTCGACCAAGACAGAAACCAATCCTTAAACCGTTCCCAATCCCCACGCCCCCAGGCAAACACCATGAATCATAACTACAGAGATTTTGAACTTGTCGTCACCGCCAACCGCCAAATTCGCGCCGCCTCAGAACAGGGGGAGGAGTGGGGAGAATTCCGGTTAGATAAGAATGAAATTGAACTAGCACTGGGACTAATTGAATCGCGACAAACCAATCAGAAATTACTTAAAACCCTAGGACATAAACTCTATCAAGCCCTCTTCCCCGCCAAAATTCACGGTCAATTTCGAGCCACCCTCGCTGGCGCCCAAGCGAACAATCATAACCTGCGTTTACGCTTACGCTTTGAATTACCAGAACTCGCCGCCCTCCCCTGGGAATTTCTCTACGACGAAGGCACAAATACCTTCCTCGCCAATAACACTGAAACCGCCCTATCCCGATATATTGATATTCCCTTACAAAAGCGTGACCTAATATCTGCCAGTCTTCCCCTGAATGTCTTACTGGTAATTTCCAGCCCAACTAATCTCCCCCCCTTAGATATCGCCGGAGAAGAACGCCTAATTCGCGACGCTCTCGCCAAACACATTGAAGCGGGTCAAATTGAGTTAGATGTGGTATCAGACGCCACCATCAGCAATATTAACCAGAAGTTACGGGAGAAACCCTATCAAGTCTTCCATTTTATTGGTCACGGCGTCTTTGAGAATAATCAGGGATATATTGCCCTAGTTGATCAAGATAATAATTCCAAACTTGTCAATGATGAAACCTTTGCTAACTTTTTCTTAGGTAACCGTAATCTAGGGTTAGCCGTGCTAAATTCCTGTCAAGGTGCAGCCGTATCTTCCCACCAGGTTTTTGCCGGAATTGCCCCCAATTTAGTGCGGCGTGGTATCCCTGGAGTTATCGCCATGCAATATTCGATTCTCGACACCACAGCCAAACTATTTGCCGATGAATTTTATCGTACCCTCGCCCTCGGTTGGACTCTAGATGGGGCGATTCAGACTACCCGTAATGCTATTTCTATGGAAGTCGGATTAGATAAGCCTGATTTTGCCACACCTGTGCTTTATATGCGAGCGAAGGATGGTAGAATTATGAGTGGGTTGTAATGGTAATCAACCTATTGTCGGGGCGGGGAATGGGACTCAGTTAATCGGGAGAGTAAACAACACCTAATCCCGTAGTGGGAGTGGGTTTAGGCGTCAAAGCTTTAGCTGTTCTATCGACAATGTAACGGTTACTGATACGGTTTTCCCTACCTGTCAGGGGTAGAGTTCACGAATTGGCAAAACTAGCTCCCCCTGAGTAAAATTTGGTATAATTTGCTCTATACACCTGTAACAAACAAGGTCGCGAATCCGAAGATAACCCTTGTTGAAGTGACCAGCGCCACGTTAATTAACCCCAAATTACTAACGTTTCTTCATTCCATCTCACTTTAAATGGGAATTTAATGGAAATTTTCAAAATGCGGATTGCTCAAATTGCACCGTTGTGGGAACGTGTACCTCCCCCAGCTTATGGTGGTACAGAATTAGTGGTGAGTTTACTCACTGATGAACTCCTCCGTCGGGGTCATGAGGTAACATTGTTTGCATCCGGTGATTCAGAGACACTGGCAAGGTTGGAACCAGGATGTAAAAAAGCCTTGCGTTCTCTCGACGTAACGCATCAAGAATACGCCATTTATGAGCAGATGCAGTTGAGCAAAGTTTTTGAACGAGCTAATGAATTTGATGTGATTCATTCTCATGTAGATTACCCGGCGCTTCCATACACGAACTTGACAAAAACGCCAGTTGTGCATACGATTCATGGTACATTTTCGCCATTAGTTGAGCAGTTTTTTACCAAGCATCGTCAGCAACATTTTGTCAGTATTTCCAATTCCCAGCAGCGCCCTGAGTTGGGACTGAATTATGTGGCAACGGTTTATAACGCGATCGCACCCGAACGGTTTACGTTTTACTCTCAGCCCAAACAGCCACCCTATCTGGCGTTTGTTGGGCGCATATCCCCGGAAAAAGGACCCAGGTTAGCGATTGAAATTGCCAAGCGTTCCGGATGGCATTTGAAAATAGCGGGTAAGGTTGATCCCAAAGATCGAGCCTTTTTTGAGGCGGAAGTGGAACCTTTAATTGATGGTAAACAAATTGAGTTTTTGGGTGAAGCCAATCACGAAAAGAAAAATGAATTGATGGGAGGTGCGGTGGCGACGCTATTCCCGATTACCTGGCGTGAACCCTTTGGACTGGTGATGATTGAATCTATGGCATCTGGCACTCCGGTGATTGCCATGGCATTAGGTTCAGCCCCAGAAATTATCGTTCATGGCAAGACAGGGTTCCTCTGCGATACAGTCGATGAATGCGTGGATGCGATCGCGAAAATACCTCAACTGAATCGACACGCCTGTCGGGAACATGTTGAAACCAACTTTGCAGTGAAACGCATGGTTGATGGATACGAAGCCGTCTACAACCAAATTCTCGCCGAACGGTTTGCTCACAATGGTCATCTGCACGTCCCCACGCTTCTAGCTAGCTAAGTTTATAGAAGGCAGATGGCAGATGGCAGAAGGTTTCAAGACATAGGTTAAACCTTCTGCACCCGACAGAAGAGATAAGATAAAATTGAATGAGGTGAATCATGAACAAAACCGTTCATAGACAACCCCTGGCTTTGCTTTCCATGGGTCAGGATGTTGTCAATCAGCCATGTCAAGATGGACAAAATAAACGCCTAACTCCTGTTCATCAGCTTAGCCAAGCACTGGCAAAACTCGGCTGGCAAATCGATTGGTTTACTCCGCAAACTCATCCTGAGCAACCGAAGATTGAATGGAGTGCACCATTTGAGTGATATCTACCGTCGCCGATTAGCGGGTTCTCTGAGTACAATTGTGCCAGATGTGCAAAATCCTTGCATCTTGTCTGTTCCTTCAGATGGATTGAGTCAATCGACTGTTGATTTCGAGGAGGAATTGATGCAAGTTTCTTAATGTAGAAGTCGCAGAAGGAAACAATCTGTAGGGGCGGGTTTTACAGATAAATGTTTGGCACTTTTCCGAAATTTGACACCCGCCCCTCACCTAATCAGCCCACACCAAAATCTATGATTTAGCGTCATATTTGCCCGTTGACTGGGCGAAGCATTCGCGATGATAATTAAACGGTACAACCGAAAAATTTGGGCGCGAATGCGAGAGCCCCTACGAACCCCTACGAACCCCTAAAAATACGAAGACGGATGGGTGATGTTTAACATTTGATGTTTTATATTTAGGTTTTCAATTATGTCTGATACAGATACCCTGAACGACAAAACAGCAACAGATCTAACTATCCTGGAACTCAACGGTAGAACCTTTGCGCCGGCTGAACAAGTGCCGATTCCAGAGTTGCAATGCAGGACGACAAAACGACTCCAATCGACACTTACGATGAAAGATGACGACCTATTTTTGATTACTGATCCCCTAGGCAATATTGCCGGATGTCTTGATGACGAATCGGACAAAAGCTTGGGGTTATTTTGTCAAGATAGTCGGTTTCTCAGTCGCCTAGAGTTACAGATTGAGGGACTCTCTCCCATTTTACTCAGCAGTACAGCCGGACGGGGTTTTGCCCTTTCGGTTCTCTGTGCGAATCCTTATGTTGAGGGACGTATTCCGGCGGAAACGATTGGCATTCAACGCGATATTGTACTACAGGGTGGACTGTTTGAAGACCTGAAGATTACCAACTACAGCACCCAACCCGTTGAGTTTGAACTCAGTTTAAGTTTTGATGCCGATTTTGCCGATCTATTCCAAATTCGCGGTTATCTCCGTCAGCAGATAGGGACTTTAATGCGACAGGTTATCCCTCAAGAGGATAATGCTTTGGACTGCGATATACAATCCTTGGTTGAGGAAACGGGCGAACTTACCTTAGCCTATCAGGGATTGGATCAGGTGTTGATGGAGTCTCGAATTCAGTTTTATCACCGTCAGCCTGATGAATTTAGGGGATATACGGCAATTTGGCGGTTGGAATTGAATTCTCACGAAACCCAGAAATTTGGGTATCGCTTACAGCCCTTTGTTGACAATCGTCCAGCTTCTGTGGTAGAAGCGCCGACAACCCTAAAACAAGCGATCGCGGCGGAGGCGATGGAGGAGCGGGATTGGCGAGAAGGGGTGACTCGGATTCGCACGGATAATCGAGTCTTAAACCAGATTATTGAACGCGCTGAACAGGATATCTATCTTTTAGGTCAAACCTTTGGTAAAGGTAAGATTCTCTGTGCTGGGATTCCCTGGTTTTCCACGTTATTTGGACGGGATTCCCTGATTGCTGCAACCCAAACGCTGATCCTCGATCCGGGGATTGCGCGTCAAACGCTGATTACCCTGGCGGAGTATCAGGGTAAAGTTGAGGACGAGTGGCGGGAAGAAGAACCCGGAAAGATACTCCATGAGTTGCGTATGGGTGAAATGGCTCGCTGTGGCGAACTCCCCCACACGCCTTATTATGGTACAGTCGATGCCACGCCGCTGTGGTTGATGCTCTATGCTGATTACTATGCCTGGACCTATGATCAGGAACTGTTGGATCAGTTATGGGATAATGCTTTAGCGGCGATGGATTGGATTGATCGACGTTGTCAGCAGACAGGGTATATCAGCTATGAATGCAAGTCTAAAGGTGGACTTCGGAATCAGGGATGGAAAGACTCAGGAGACTGTATCGTTGATGCGAAAGGGAAGTTAGCGGAAGGGGCGATTACTCTGGCGGAAGTGCAAGGATATGTTTATGGGGCGAAGATGCGCTTAAGCCAGCTTGCTCGTATCAAAAAGCGGTTAGATTTGGCAGAACGTTGGCATGAGGAAGCCCAAGCCCTGAAAACCCGCTTCAATCGGGACTTTTGGCTTCCCTATCGCGGCTACTGTGCCTTAGCATTGGATGGTGAGGGAAAACCGGTAGATAGTATCACCTCTAATCCGGGGCATTGTCTAGGATTAGATATTTTATCAAAAGACAAGGCACACAATGTCGCCGAACGATTGCAAGAGCCGGATATGTTTAGTGGCTGGGGAATTCGCACCTTAAGTAGCTTCTCTCCCGCGTATAATCCCATGGGCTATCACCTCGGATCAGTATGGCATCACGATAATGGAATGATTATTGCCGGATTGCGATCGCTAGGACTGGTGGATCAGGCGTTGGAAGTGGCTCAAGGGATTATCGACATGACCATCCAACAACCCTATTATCGTCCACCCGAACTCTTTTGTGGCTATGAACGCACCCCCGATAGCACCCCCGTGCGATATCCTGTGGCTTGTTCACCCCAAGCTTGGGCAACGGGGACGATTTTCCAACTCCTCCAGGTGATGGTGAACTTGATACCCGATACGCCCAGGAATTGTCTCCGAATTGTTTATCCCACGCTTCCTGAATCCGTCCAGTATCTATCACTACAAAACCTAAAAATTGGGCAGACGGTATTAGATTTAGAATTTGAGCGCTCTAGTGGAGCAACTGCCTGTCGAGTTGTGCGAAAACGCGGCAATTTACGAGTTGTCATTGAAGCGTAATCACCAGGGATTATCTCATTTGAGAGTTTAGCCGTAATCCACAACTAATTAGGGCTTGCTGAATAAGTTGTGGGTAAAGGGAGCATGTAGAGACGCGCCATGGCGCGTCTGGGAGCAGGGGGAGCATGTAGAGACGCGCCATGGCGCGTCTGGGAGCAGGGGGAGCAAAAATACATTTTCCCTGATAGCGGTGCAAGGGTATGATAACAAATCCGGGTTAGTTATCCCCGTTATAACCCAGTCCGCGCAGGCGGACGAAAGTTTGTGTAGCAGCGATTTCAATCGCCGTGGCAAAAGGGGGTAATAAAGGCGGATTTGGGATGAAATGGTTTTATCCTATTTCCTTGAAGATGATCCAATGTCTATGCCACTCAAAGCCTTGATAGATAAGGGTTTTGCAGTTGTGCAGCAAGCCCTAATTAAATCTCTAGCCTAGGTTAATCGCGATCGCGTGTCATAATAGTTTTAATTGCCCGATCTAGCAGTTCAATGGCTTCGGTTTCATAGTGATAGGTTTTAAACTTTTGTCCAGGTTCTATCACTTCTAGACGCTTGGAGGGGCGGCGACCATACTGGGATTGATAAAGCTGGAGCGCCAATGATCCAATCGAAGTCTTTTCCCCTTTAGTCGCATCAATATTGAGTTCACGGAGTCGCATAGCAACGCTAACACACCGTTGATTTTGCGCTGCTGGAGATTGGGTAGTTCTCACTTGATTAAATGCATCCATTAAACTTTGATAAGACTCAGATAGTAACAAAGGCAACTGGGTATATCGGCGCAGTGGTTTATCGACATTAACAGCAAACCTTAACATATCGGGTCTACCAACGGCGATAAATCCTCCATAGCTAGCACGAGTCATCGTGGTGTAGAGAAGTTGCCGAGAAAGCATCCGCTGGTTTGAATAGGACAGAGGCATGATTACATACTGGAATTCACTCCCCTGAGCCTTATGACAAGTTAGGCAAAAAGAATGCATAATCTGCTCAAAAATGCCAGGGAAATAATTAACGACAGCGCCACCTTCAAATGCAACCGTAACCCGTTCAGGATTGGATTTGGTTTGAACCTCAATCACCCAACCCCCCTCGCCATTCATCACCGCCGGACTTGTATCATATCTATTCTTCAATTGAATCACGCGATCGCCAACTCGATACACCACGTCCCCAGTTTGGACTTCTGGCTGTTCTGGTTGTTTCGGGTTAAACAGAGGCTGCAATCGTTGATTTAAAGCGTGAACTCCAACCACACCTTTCTTCTGTGGAGCAAGAACCATCACCTGATTTTTTAAATCAACCTGATCACGCTGCATCTGTGCCACTAGCTCAACAATAGTATCGGCAATTTCTTCAGGGGTGTGGCGACAGAGTATGGCACAATCAGAAACCTGTTGCCATTGTTGAGGCGAGTAAAACCGTTGCAAATTAGGAACCACGCCACTAATCACATCTTCTGCTGCATAGATAATTGGACTTTCTTGCCGTTGGCGGTAAATCTTTTTCAGGCGAGAACAGGGTACAACCTCAGATATCAGTAAATCGCGCAGCACCATTCCCGCGCCCACACTAGGAAGCTGATTGTGATCCCCAACCAACACAATTCTCGTATGGGGTTCTAAGGCTTTTAAGAGAGAATTAAACAGGAAAATATCGACCATACTAAATTCGTCGATAATTAACCAATCAATCTGCAAAGGGTTTTCCTGATTAAACTCAAACCTTTGACCATACCCTCGCCACTGAAGTAGACGATGAATCGTTTGGGCATCTAACTTGGTGGCGTTCTTCATGCGGGTTGCTGCCTTTCCCGTAGGTGCCGCTAAAGCCACCTTGAATCTACACTTAGTCAGCCAATCGATCAAATACTTCAAAATATGGGTTTTCCCTCGCCCTGCACCCCCCGTAATAATGCTAATGGGTTGGGCATAGGATCTTAACAGTGCCTGTCGCTGTTCTATATCAAGCACCCCAGATGAGCGCCATGCTTCTGCTTCTCGTTCTTGTAACCACTCCTCCAACGGCTCAATAGACAGTTGTCGGCGAGAGGCAAAATAAAGAATCAATCGGGCGACATTAACCTCAGCCCGATAAATTGGTTTTAAATAGAGGGACTCGGATAACCGTCCCTCAACTACAACTTTTTGGGCGAGCGCATTCTCTAATACCTGATTAAGTAACCGGGAATTCGGTGTATGTCCCGGACAACTTAATAACCCCAGTGCTACTTCGGTGAGTTCGGAGCTGGGGAGGAAACAATGTCCCTGATTTCTGGCATCTTGTAAGGTTTGAAGAATCCCTTGCTCATAGCGCCGGGGACTATCCGGAGGCATCCCCAACTTTAGCGCTAAACTATCAGCTATCTTAAATCCAATGCCGTCAAGATCATCAATAATCTGATAAGGGTTGGTTTTGAGGACAGA
The DNA here is from genome assembly GCF_040223135.1 of Coleofasciculus sp. G3-WIS-01. Classification (NCBI taxonomy): domain Bacteria; kingdom Bacillati; phylum Cyanobacteriota; class Cyanophyceae; order Coleofasciculales; family Coleofasciculaceae; genus Coleofasciculus; species Coleofasciculus sp. G3-WIS-01. The sequence goes on along the minus strand of NZ_JAVJZI010000030.1, from coordinate 11,066 downwards.
GGCTGTATTCTGCTCATAGTAGTCCGTCAGTTTTAGGGTTAACCCCAAAGATATCCCCATCCCCAGCAACCAAGCTTGAGTACCTCGGACAGGATTACTCTTGCTTTTCTCCCAAGCCGAGAGGATGACATTAATCCGAGATGGGTACAAGCCAGGAATTAGTTTGAGTTTCTGGGGTGAGAACTCCAGAACCTCCAGGGTATCAGAGCCAAAATATGCCGCCAGCAAAGCGGCTGTCTTCTTACCAATGCCATGAAATATGCCACTGGCAAGATACTGTTCAATTTCTGCTTGCTCTAGCCTGGGTAATTGATCGTTATTGTCTGCCGGGAAAGCCATTGGCATGATTGATTGCTCCCTGAACAGGTGAACAAGAAATCCTAAATTGTATAGCCTATCCGTTATTGTACAATGCAGGTGCGACACGTCAGCCTCTATTAGTCGGATTAACTTGGCAGCAATAAAAAGCGGCGCAGGGATATCCTGAATGGAATAAAAAAAACATTATCGCCGGAATCGGTAGGGTAGCACCGCCGTGCGCCCTCTCCCTCGGCTAGGTTTCCCCTTAAACAGATGGATCGTTTTGCCAATATTACTTAACCTGATAAACTAACAATCACTCTGACTTAAGAAACTAACGTTTTCCCCGATATCTACCCCATAATTTCAATGAAAAATATTGGAAATGAGCGAAACTATAATAAAGTAATCCGTGAGAATTCAGTTCTTGTAGGTTGGGCACTTGCGATCGCGAAACCCAACAGGTTAACCTGGAGTTGGGTTTCGTTCCAAGGGCCCAACATACAACAGTGATAGGCTTCCGATTACAGTCCATTACCAATGAGAAAGGTAGGACTTACGCTTTCTTGACGGCACAGGCGCTACCTGTAGGGGCTCTTTCATTGCCGTGCCCCTACTATATGTGGCGTTTGTGCGTAAGTCCTGAAAGGGTTTCCAGGCTGTCAACTCAAGGTACAAACAGCCACTAAAGTGGCTACTACAAACGCGATCGCACACCATCTGTCTACCCTGCTTGAAGTTTGAGCAATAGGGGTTTACAGGCTGTCGGCTCAAGGTACAAACAGCCACTAAAGTGGCTACTACAAACGCGATCGCACGTTTCTTTTAACGCCAATCGTCCCAATCTTGATTAAAAATCGACGTATCCGGAAACGCCGTCGGATTATTATTCCGTTCTAACCGCCGCCGCAACACCTGCAACTGCGAATCATAAGGCGGGAGTCCATCCACCAATTCAAACGGTGCAATCCCCTTCTCCAACGCAAACGCCGCCGTCGTTCCCGCCCCTGCACCCGATGACCATTCAAAGGAATGCACTCGATACGCCGCCGCTGCAATATGACTCGTGGCAATACTTTTTCCCGCCACCAACATATTGTCAATCTTTTGCGGAATCATCGCCCGCAGGGGAATTTGAAACGGATAGGCTTGACCCGCCCCTTGACGTTCCCCCTCCCGTTCCGTATTTCCCGGCGCTTCTGGGGGAGAGAAACTCATACAGGGATGAAAATCAATCGCATAATGTCCAATTCCCAGGGAATCGGGATAGATTGTCGAACGAGTGCGTCGATTCACCTCATCCGGCGATACCTCACCCTGAATCACCGAAATCGCTTCTCGTCCCGCCAAAGCCGTCCATAACTGGCGATACATTTTGGGAGATAAGGTTTGACGGTAATAATCTTCCCGGTAATTGCGGCGAGACATATCAATTTCCCAAATTGTAAACCCATCGGGATACCCAAACGCAGGGCGTCCAATAATCCGCCGTCCTTCCCGCATATAAGGATACTTAGATAACCCATGCACTGTTCCCATGGGAGATGTCTTACCCGATAAATAGCGGTAACTAGGATGGGGTTCCTTCACGCCATCACCGAGTTGGGAGTCCGTATTTCCCGCCACTAACCAATAGAAATACCCTCGCGAGAGTTCCTCCGCCTTGCGTAAACTCTCGGTTCGCAAGCCACCCAGCCAGCCGCCCGGTGCTAACTGTCCCGTCTGTTGCAATTGCTCAGGAGTATACACGAGGTTATCAGCTTCGGTACCCGGACGGTAGTCATTCCCCCACGTCCAGTTTTGCATGGAGATATCCCCGACGGTGGGCGCAGTAAAGGAAATTCCGCCAAATTTCTGCGGTTCACCTTTTTTAGGACTCCAGATGCGCCGATAGGTAAAGACTAAGCCAAAGTCGGCTAATCGCGGTAATTCATAACTATAATAAGGTTCGTATTGAGGGTAAAAGGGTGGCATTTCATGGGTTTGCGGTTCCTGCGTGGCTTCCATGGCAAAGGTATAGGTAAACCCCTGAGTGCAATAGGGGTTCCCGGTGACGCTGGAAGAGGAGGGTTCGAGATGGGAACGGGGGTCAATTCCTAAACGGTAGGGAACATTGGTTAACCCAATCAGTTCCCCAGTTTCTGTAGCGTCCACAACATACCAGTCTGGGGCGTTTCCAGATGATGGGTTTTGGGGAGTGAAGCGGATAATGGTTTTGTCAAAGCGGGGGGAATCTTGGTACTGATACCAATCTTCAATCGTTTGCGATAAGGGAAATGTGTTCAGGGGGGGTGCATCAGCAGCAGGTTCATGCTGAATGGCAATGGCACTTTTAATCAAGTTCCCCGTCGGGTTATAGTCGAGTTCCTTAATCACCGTGGAGGGAAACCACTTCAGTGTCCCTTTCCCCCGTTTGGCTGCATCCCGCAACATATCCAAGAGGATAGCATGGGCGTCACTGGGAATAAAACAGGATTCACTTACCCAACAATCCCCCGGATTCAGTTCCCCATATTTGCGTCTAATCCGTTCCCGCAATTCCAAATAACCGCGAGAATAGAAAAGACGCGATCGCTGGGTGGGGCGTTCATCCAGTGCAGAGGTTCCCTGGGCAGAAATCTGTCCTCCTACCCAGTCGGTAATCTCGGTCAAACAAACCGTTCGCCCCGCGAGTAAACCTTCATAGGCTGTCGCCGCACCTGCTAATCCACCGCCAACCACCAAGATTTCACAGGTGACGGTTTCATCAGGAGTGCCATCGGGGGCGCTACGGGCAACTGGGATGAGGGATAGTAGAGAAATTAGGCTAAAAGACAAGCAAACCCAAGATTTTCTGGCAGATACAGGTCGAGAAGGCTTCATAAGGGTTAAGATGCAGGACGTATCCGATGCTACATTACGACAGATGCCTTGACGTTGCCATTATCCGATAAGTTCATCCCCTCGACTGAGTATTTTTGTATTATACTTGTAGTATATTAATGTTATTTAGGTCTACAGGCGCAGGTTTATGCCTTACGAACAACTGAAACTGTCCACAAATAAGCCCGTTTTATCCTGGGCGAATCATGATTTAAGTCATGAGGAAACCAAGATGGCAAAAAACGTGGCATCCTTACCTTTTGTGTTTAAACATGTCGCGTTGATGCCAGATGTTCACCTAGGCAAAGGGGCATTAGTTGGGTCGGTTCTTGCCACCAAAGACGCCGTAATTCCGGCGGCGGTAGGAGTTGATATTGGGTGTGGGATGGCAGCGATTAAAACGCCATTTAGGGCTGAACAACTAGAGGGTAAACTAAAGAAAATTCGCTTAGATATCGAAGCAGCCATTCCTCTGGGATTTAACCAAAATAAAGAGGTAGAAAAAGATGCCAGCAATTGGCAAGGCTGGACTCATTTCAAAGACTTGCATCGCGGTGTGCAGGATGTGCAAAGAAAAGCGATGAAGCAGTTGGGTTCTCTGGGTGGCGGAAATCATTTTATTGAGGTGTGCATCGATACGGAAGATTCAGTGTGGTTAATGCTACATTCTGGTTCTCGTAATATTGGCAATCGCTTGGCGCAGTGTCACATTAGCACGGCGAAGGAATTAGCGAAACTGGCAGGAAACCGTTTACCTGATCCGGATTTAGCGTACTTTATCGCCGGAACCCCAGAATTTGCCGCTTACTGGCGAGATTTACAATGGGCGCAAGATTATGCCCGTTATAATCGCGATGTAATGATGGCGCGTTTTAAGACAATTGTGGAAAAACACCTTTCGGGAGGTAAGCCAATCAAGCCATTGTTAGAGGTGAATTGCCATCACAATTATGCCGAGAAAGAAGTACATTTTGGGGAAGATGTGTACGTCACGCGCAAGGGTGCAGTAAGGGCGCGTGAGGAAGATTACGGGATTATACCCGGTTCGATGGGGGCAAAGTCGTTTATTGTCAAGGGGAAAGGAAATCATGAAAGTTATTGCAGTTGTTCCCATGGCGCAGGGCGTTTAATGTCTCGGAAAAAGGCAAAGAAACAGTTTTCCCTGGATGATTTGGTGACACAAACTCAAGGAGTTGAATGTCGCAAGGATGGCGGGGTTTTGGATGAGATTCCCGGCGCTTATAAACCCATTGATGAGGTGATGAATAATCAAGCGGATTTGGTGGAGGTGGTGGCGACACTGAAGCAGCTAGTTTGCGTGAAGGGTTGATTTGTCGGGTGGGCAATGCCCACCTTATTTGTTGATGCACTATAGTCTCACGGATACCGTCCTTGGGCATGAGGAAATCCTAACTCCTAATGTTCAATATCATCATCCTCATCTGACTCATCTAGATACAACTGAATAAACTCCTCTGCTGCTACTGGATTAATTTTAATCGAGGGATTGAATCCCGCAAAAATGGCGGGGTTTTGGATGAGATTCCTGGCGCTTATAAACCCATTGATGAAGTGATGAACAATCAAGCAGATTTGGTGGAGGTGGTAGCGACACTGAAGCAGGTGGTTTGCGTGAAAGGTTGATTGGTCGGGTGGGCATTACCCACCTTATTTGTTGATACTAAATTTACTTTTCTATTTTTATGAGCTTCCCTCATGCTAGACAAACAGAAGTTGTGGTTAACACAGACTCAATGCTCAAGATTTGAGTTAAAATCGGATGAGTGTAGACATGACAAATGCTTCCTTTGATAATGGAAATTTACCTAAAATCTCCTCAAGTCACTCTCTATCACGGAGATTGTTTAGATACACTGCGCTTGCTACCTGATGATTCAGTTAATCTCATTCTTACTGATCCACCTTATCATTCCACAAAAAAAGCCAACATTACGGGTGACAAAGACTTTAAACATGACCAAGATTACCTTACCTGGTTAGACACTATAGCAGAGCAATGGCAACGGGTGTTAGCTCCCAACGGTTCTCTGTACTGTTGTGCCTCTCTCAAGATGGCAGCCAGAATTGAGGTGATGTTAGCTGAACGATTTAATGTACTCGCTTCAATCACCTGGACAAAGCCGAATGCTCCAGGGTATGACGGATGGAAGCAGAAAACAAACAAGGAAAGTCTACGCAGTTGGTATTTACATTCTGAGCGGATTATTTTTGCTGAGTCAGCATCTCCAGAAGAGGCTAAACAGACTACTCGAAGATGCTCATCTCGCTCTGCTGCTACCACTTCATTATCCGCCTTTGGCAGCTTACTTAGAAAAACTCGCTTGGCCGCAGGACTATCTACAATTCAACTAACAGAAGCTATTGGTGAGTATGGTAGTGTAAATCACGGTGGTGCGGTATCAAATTGGGAAACTGGCAGAAATATCCCAAGTCCTGAGCAATATCAAAAACTAAAATCAGTATTTGCTAAACTCAGTTCCCAAGTTCCCGAACTGCCTGATTACGAGAAAATAATCAGACCTTTCTGTGTAACAGCTAATATCCCCTACACGGATGTTTGGGATTTCCCTACAGTCAAACCTTATCCGGGTAAACATCCAGCGGAAAAGCCCCTAGATCTAATTACACATATTATCAAAGCCAGTTCTTATCCGGGTGACGTCGTTCTGGATTGCTTTGCTGGCTCAGGTGTTGTGGGACAAGCCGCTAAAATGTTAGGGCGTAAAGCCATTCTCGTTGAAATTGAGGAGCGTTGGTGTCACAAAATCGCTCTACGGTGTTCCGAGCCATCTGAGTTATTACCAGAAGTTAAGAAATCAGCCTTTGATTGGCAGAAAGAACCCTTATTTCAGCTATTGAACGATGGATAATATAGGCAAGTAGAACTATGTGATACGTTGATTGTTTCGGAGGACTTTTTCCATCCATTTTAGCGTATGTTCAACTCCCCAATCTCTTGCGGCTGCATTACAGTGGTGATGTCCCCATCCCAGGTTATAACGTCGATGGTTATATACTCCTGCTCTTAATTCCTTAACATGAAAAAGATTGGCTGTAGTTACTGTTAAATCTGGGACATTCCTGCCCTCAGCTTGTTCAACACGAGAAGCAAGTTCTTTAGCCGAAATTCGCTCTAGACAAAGAGGGCAAACTGTACATCCCTGACCATCCAGCAGCCTATTTTCCTGAAGTTTTTCCAGATTAGCCAGATCCATTTCCTGACATTTATTCTCGATCCTCTGCTGGCATTCTTCAAGATTCGATATCCCTTCTTGACGAGCCATACCCATAATCCCCTCTGTTCGCCAAGCCAAAAAAGATAGTTGATACTTAGTTGCCTCTATCTCTTGAGAAGAAGCATACTCATAGACGCGGATTCCTGCCCCTTGACCTCCCGTCTTTTTATCTGTATATCCATGTCTTATCTGAGAGTCATCAGAACGGGTAGTGTCGGGTACACGAGCAATGTATTGTCCGCCGAGTGGTGGAGTTCGGGAAGTTGCTGGAGACCAACCGTACTGACTCGGAGGGTAATTATTCCAGTGATATCTTGTTTCATAAAGAACTAATAAATTTCTGCCAAGCTCTAGGTCGTTGGGTAAATCGGGATGAGGCTCTGGAGGATTATCAGAAAAGTAATCTTCTGGAGAAGCAAGAACGATATAACCCTTCTCGAATCCACCTTCTGGTTGAATAAAGTTACTGTTCCAAGAACTGATTGGGATTAGGACGGTATTACATCTCTTTACACGATTTTGGTATACAGTATCTTTTTCAGCCCCCCTTGTTTGACTTGTCTTGTAGATTTTCATTGCTATGGCTTCTGGCAGTCCAAGTTTGTAGCTTAGCTTAGTTTTTTTAGCCTTCACTCTTCTACCTCAATGCCGTAATTAGTAAAGAGAGCAGAGACAGATATATTTAGTGCTTTAGCTAGCTTTTCAATATTTTCTAATGATGGATTGCGACTCCCCCTTTCAATACTTGAGATGTAAGTGCGGTGAAGGTCAGCTTTTTCAGCAAGTTCCTCTTGAGAAAAATCTAATTCTCGCCGACGTCGTCTTATCGCTTTGCCAAAGCGCTGTTTAATATCTGATTTGCTATCTTGACTCACAGCATAATTTTTAGGGAGCGCAGACAATCAGTCTACATACAATAAATAACTTTTTGAAGACTATAAGTAACAAAATGGACATAGGCGATCACTTAATCCCCAAAACTACTATTCATCCTCATCTGACTCATCCAAATACAGCCGAATAAACTCTTGCGCCGCCGCCGGATCAATCTTCCGCAGTGCCTTCCTGATTTCCAAGACTGCCTCAGCTGCGGGATCTCTAGTCCCATTAAACCAATAGTGAACCGTTGAGCGACCAATTCCCATTGTCACTGCCAACTGATTTTGGCTGATTTTGTACGTCTGCAATACCTGCCTTAGCGCTTCACCTGCTTTTCCCATAGTTTTTATGGTCATCGAATACCTTTGATCACCTCTAACCCTCCAATGACTATTCCTCACCATCCACCGAACTATCACCCAAATACAGTCGGATAAACTCCGTCGCCGCCGCCGAGTTGATCTTCCGCAGCACTTGCACAATATCTTTCACAGTTTCAGCCGTTGGATCTCTCACCTCATTTACCCAACGGTATACATTAGAGCGTCCAATCCCTAATTCTGCCGCTAATCGATATTGACTAATTTCATACGTTTCCAGCACCTTTTTCAAGGCTTTGCCTGCTTGTCCCATGACTCTGATTGTGGCAAACGCTCACAACCGAGTAAACGGCTCCTTAATGGACTACGCTATGATAAGCTATTAGTAGACCATTAAGGCTACTATTGCAGCAATAAAGGTAAACTCCAATGACTGAAGACTTTATCCGCGATTCCTCTCCAACTCCCAATCCTGCAACTCCTCTACCATCTACGCCCCCGCCAGACAACCGACACCCTCTAAAAGTGATCATCATCAGTTCACCCCAAGGCGTCACCCGAACCATTCACACCTTCTATCGCCTCGGCTACGCCCACGTCAGCGAGTGGAGTAAGCCCCAACCCACGCAGAATCCTGGCGAAGTGATGAGTGTTCTCTACCGCCGCCTTCGTATTGATTAATGAATAGACTTAACCCCTAACCTCTTCAACCCGGGAAGGGGGGAAATCAAACTTTATTGAAAACCCAAAAATAGCCATGATGCGAATCCGACACCGTATTAATCCCCAAACCTTTGTCATCACCCTCAACCAAATCGCCAAATACTTGAACATTGATCCCCAACGCATCCTCAACTGGGAAAAATGGCACAATGTTCTTTGGGTACATATCCAAGGACGGGGCGGTTATTTTGTGAGTTATCGCAATCTCGAACAATGGATTGCGGCTTGCCGTACCCTGATCCGCTTCTGTCCAACTATAAAAGCCCTAAACCTTCTCTGGTCATTGATTCAGCAAGAAGCCCAACGGTATACAAAACAGATCTGGGATCGGCTTCAAGCTATATACCAGCAACGCTACACCGAGTTATCTTGTCTACTATAACTAGAAGTGACTAAAATTTTGATAAATTCTTTTTGATAGTCTGTTTCTATGGAAATACCGTCTTTTACACAAGTTTCTGAAAGCACAAGCCAAGCAAGTCAGCCCTTCAGGGGGGCGGGTTTAGTCCCATTTGGATAATAGTGAAACCCGCCTCTAAGTAGGAATTAAAACTATTTGCCACAAAGGGCGCGATCGCGTTCTGTTACATTGGGGTTAGTCTTCAGATAATCCCCTACCCAGTCACAACTGCGAACCAGGAGATTATCCAGAACAGTTTGATTAAAGTCCTCTAAATTCCACAAAAGGATAGTATTATCCAAACTAGCAGAGGCTAACATTTGATTATCTGGGTGGAAACTCAGACCTGTGATTTCATCCTGATGCCCTTTAAGGGTAACCATTAACGTGCCATCACTTTGCCACAGTTTAATCTCTCCGTCTAAACTTCCTGAAGCAATGGTTTGACCGTCAGCAGAGAAGGCTACCGCATAAACTGGATTATCATGACCTGCGAGGGTTTTTAGCAAAACGCCGTCTTTATTCCACAGTTTCACCGTTTTATCCTCACTCGCCGTGGCAATTGTCTCCCCATCAGGAGAAAAACTCACGCCTTCGATCGCTTGATCATGTGCCTGCCATGATGAGATTACTGTACCAGTTTTATCCCAAATCACAGCTTTGTCATCACTAACTGAAGCCATCATCTCACCGTCGGGGGAGAAACTGATGTCATTGACGCCACTACTATGTTCATCGAGGGTTTTCAGGAGTGTTCCATTGGGATTCCACAACTTAACCGTCGCATCATCACTCGCCGTGGCAATGGTTTCGCCATCTGGAGAAAAACTGACCCGATTTATGCGATCGCGATGTCCATCCTCTAGATTTTCTTCCCCTGGCAAAGTCTTCAGGAGTTTCCCCTCTTGGTTCCACAAGCGCACCAGTTTGTCATCACCCACCGTGACAATCGTCTCACCGTCTGGGCTAAAATTCACATCATAGACGCGATCGCGATTCTCTTGCAGTGTCGCTAATTCTTTACCCTCACTCGAAGAGAGTTTCACCGTCTTGTCTGAACTCGCCGATGCCAAATAATTCCCCTGGGGACTAAACCGGACACTATTGACAGCATCCTGATGTCCATTAAGCGTATCAACAAGCTGACGTTCACCCAGTTGCCACAGTTTCACCGTCTTATCCAAACTCGCCGAAGCCAAAGTCTGCCCATCTGGACTAAAACTCATCCCATAAACCGCACCCTGATGTCCAGTCAGCGTCTGTTGTAGAGACGCGCCATGGCGCGTCTCTACATCTAAACTCCAGAGTTTCACGGTTTGGTCATCACTACTGGAGACGAGAGTTTGCCCATCTGGACTCCAAACCACGCCATTGATCAGGTTTTCATGTCCCGTGAGAGTAGTGATCAGGCTACCCTCTTGACTCCAGAGTTTGATCGTATTATCTGCACTACTTGAAGCAATAATTTGCCCATCTGGACTAAAGCTCACCCCGGTAACGCCAGCGTCATGACCCGTGAGGGTTAACAGTTCTTCACCCTCTAGAGTCCAAAGCTTTACCGTACCATCCCAACTCGCCGTCGCCAAGGTTTGACCATCTGGAGAGAAACTCACGCCATAAACCTGACCCTGATGTCCTTCCAGAGTACCCACCAACGTGCCATCTGGCTGCCAAAGTTTCACAGTTTGGTCATCACTGGCGGTGGCGAGGAGTTCACCATCGGGGCTAAACCTGACGCGATTAACCGCATTATCATGGGCGGCGATGGTTTTAATCAGAGTTCCCTCTCGATTCCACAGATTCACCGTCCCATCTAAACTACCACTGGCAATAGTTTGCCCATCTGGAGAGAAACTCACGCCCCGGACTTGCTGAGTGTGTCCGGTGAGGGTACGAACTAATGTACCATCTGGACGCCAAAGTTTTACGGTTTGGTCATTACTCGCAGTCGCAATCCATTCCCCATCGGGACTATAACTGACATCCCATACTCTATCTGTATGACCCTCTAATTGGTTCCGTTCTCTTCCCCAAGCCAAGGCTTGTTGCAGGGCGGTGATCACATTGGCTTTTAACTGAGTATCCTTTTGACTCCAGGAAGCTTGTTGCAGTTTACGTCCCGCTTTCAGGGCTTCTAATCGGGCTTCAAAGCCTTGACCGGAGGTAAATAGGGCTTCTGCGGTTTTACGTCATAAGCGATGGTGAAAGCCCTCGTGATTTATCCGAGGGATGAAACCGAGCAATGTGTTTAGTTTAGCAACTTTAGTTGCTTTTCTTTCTAATCTTAGGTATAATAATAATATGAGAAACAGAGTTTGTAGGTGA
>NZ_JAVJZI010000023.1:0-23365 GCF_040223135.1 Coleofasciculus sp. G3-WIS-01 | reverse complement strand
AACTTATTAAGCTGACTGGTTTCGTTGGGGAACAGAGCATCAGCCGGGATGATGTACTCTTTTTCGATAGAGCATCTATCGATTATACACTTTCTACTATTGCACCAATCTTTGATTTGCCTAAGAGCGTAGTTGTACGCTCTTAGGCAAATATCCATCCAATCAAGGAGGATTTCCTGTTGATTGGCGTCTGGATAGATGCGGTAGCGATAGTTAAGTGTCAGCATCGGTGTTTATTGGTGCATATACTGATTATACAACATTTACAGGCTAACGCAACACCGTTAAATATTAATTTAGGTGACATCGATCCACCTAAATTAACTTGGGAGAGTTGTGTATCCCAACGCTGAATAAAATTACAGCGTGGGTCTGACAACTCCCCCAAACCCCCTGGTAAGATAAAGGCAAGGGCTTGATCGGTCATTTGTCATTACCGTCTATCCAGGCAAATGCCCCTCAATTCACCACTTAAGGGTACAGTGAGGAGAAACCATGCGATCGCGAACCGTTCGAGAAGGCTCCGTTGGCTTATTAATTCTAGTTGGACTGGCAGTGTTTGTCGGCTTGATCGTTTGGATTCGGGGTTTGAAGTTTGGCGATCGCAGCTACAGCTTTGTTGTCAATTTTCCCAACGTCGCTGGAATGAAAGAAGGTGCCACTGTACGCTATCGCGGGGTTGATGTGGGCAACATTACGGATATTCAAGCCACAACCAATGGCGTTGATGTCACCATCGAAATTGAATCAGAAGACTTAGTGATCCCAGAGGATGTCGCCATTGAAGCCAATCAATCAGGTTTAATTGGTGAAACCTCGGTAGACATTACCCCACTTCGGGAATTGTCCCCTAATATCCAGTCGATGGAACCTCTGAATCCTGAATGTAATTCGGATGTGATTATTTGTAGCGGTGAGCGGATTCAGGGTGAGATCGGGGTGAGCTTTGTTGAACTTCTCCGCAATACTGAGCGCTTAACCACCATCTACACAGATCCCCAATTTTTTAATACTATTAACGACCTCGCCCAAAATGCCTCCCTCGCCGCCAGTGGTATCGCTCAACTTGCGGGTGAATTATCCTTATTATCTCGTTCCGTGCGCCAAGAAGTCGGCGGCTTTTCTCAGGCGTCTGATGCGATTACGACGGCGGCTACCCAGACGACTCAACGCATTGGTAATACGGCGGAGCAATTTAGCCAGACAGCCGTTCAACTCAATCGATTAATTGCCTCAACGAATGATTTAGTCAGCAGAAATCGGGCGGTTTTAGGCGGAACTTTAGCCAGTGTTAGTGAAAGCAGCGATCAGTTGCGCGTTCTGTTAGGCGACTTGAGACCTACCCTAGAAAATGTCAACACGACTATTGATTTAGTGAATGCACGAGTCGATCAAGCAGATATCAGCAACATCATCGAAAACGTTGAAACCGCCTCCGAAAATTTAGCTACCCTCTCCGCTAATGCGACTGAGGTATCTGCTGATTTGCGCGATCTCTCTAATTCGTTGGACAGTCCCAGCACTGCTATAGTATTGCAACAGCTATTAGACTCAGCACGGGTAACCTTTGAAAATACGCAAAAGATTACATCAGATTTGGAAGATTTAACTGGTGATCCTAGGTTCCGTCAAAATCTCAAAGAGTTAGTCAACGGATTGAGTGAACTTGTCTCCTCCACCGAACAGTTAGAACACCAAATCGAAGTAGCGCAAGTTGTAGAAGCCGCCAGTGCTGAAATTACAACAGCGGCGGTTAAGGTAGTGGATCAATCCCGTGAGCATGATCTGGCATCCATTAATGAGGAGTTGGTTAAGTCTGAACATCGACTCAATCACCATCAACATATCCTGAAAAAATTGCCGCCAATCCCCAAAAAGCAATCGGTGGAGACAGACTGAGGATAATGATAGCTTAATTCTAAGTCCAGTCATCTTGGCTATCTACAGACTGGGGTTGCTTGTAAACTTGACCTTGGCTGTGAATTTGACGGGTTAACTCAAATAACTTTTCTTCTGTTAAATTCCACTGCTGAAGAATCCGCTCAAGCCCCTGTTGAATCTCCCTAGCGCCAGGAAACCGAGAATAGCGAATCCGTAACCGCGCCAATTCCGTCAACTGGTAATCCGTCGGATCAGCTTTGATTTTCAATAGACTATCCACGATCGCGCGATCGCTCTTTTCTTGCGGATGGTTTTGATCTTTGTTTTCTAGAATTGATGACATAATCTAACTTGACTTTTGTGCCGTTATTCTTTATGTATCCGTTTTCAGTTCACCTCAGATGTTACAGAGTTTAAAGTTCTGTAACTTAATGCTCAAACAGATGAGAGGGGTGCGGTAAACTAAGCCTTAATCCATTGTCTGTTTTACCGCGATCGGCGAGAAGACTCCTGTGATCATCTTTGATTAGACGGCGAGAGCGATCGCCCGTGTGTGAGCAGATCCATCTGCAATAATAGATTGCGTACTGTCACAGAACCTACCGTTAACCTGAATAGGGATTAACGGGGGCTTGTAAAAAGTTGGGCCTGTGATCAGCTTACCTGAGTCATCAGGTAAACGGTATGCCATTAGAATCCCTGAGTATCCCTAATTGGGATTAGCGTGGGGAGGATATCTAAATCAATCACCGATAACTCTCGTTTGGAGTCGTTATTCTATGTCTCATAGCGTCAAAATTTACGACACTTGCATTGGTTGCACCCAATGTGTGCGGGCTTGTCCCCTCGATGTGTTGGAGATGGTACCCTGGGATGGCTGTAAAGCTGGTCAGATTGCCTCTTCTCCACGTACCGAAGATTGCATCGGTTGCAAGCGCTGCGAAACCGCTTGTCCGACCGATTTCTTGAGCGTTCGAGTTTATCTTGGCGCTGAAACCACCCGCAGTATGGGTCTTGCCTACTAAGGGTATCTTGAAACCAATCTATATCATTGTAGGGGTATGGCTGCATTAGGATGCAAGCGATCGCTTGTATGGTAATGCTGTTGTATCTCTGCTAAAAATTGCCGATTTTTCAGTAAATTGAGATACAAAAAGGCAAATTGAGTCGGGGCACGACATGTCGTGCCCCTACAGATGGCACTTAAACGGTTGCCCTCCAGGATGTATCGAATAAGATGGTGAAGGCATCGCGTTTGAGGAGTGAGCGGTTCATGTGTGGAATCGTCGGTTATATTGGCACGCAACCAGCGACAGATATTTTAATGGCAGGGTTAGAACGACTCGAATATCGAGGCTATGATTCTGCAGGAATTGCCACAGTCGGGGAAGGAAAAATTCAGTGCGTTCGGGCTAAGGGCAAACTCTATAATTTACGGGAAAAACTCGAACGCACCGAGAACCAAGCCAGACTCGGTATTGGACATACCCGTTGGGCAACTCACGGGAAACCCGAAGAATACAACGCCCACCCCCATACCGACACCCATCATCGCGTAGCCGTGGTGCAAAATGGCATCGTGGAAAACTATCGGGAATTACGGGAAGACTTAAAAAAACGGGGACATGAATTCCGTTCTGATACCGATACCGAAGTGATTCCCCACCTGATTGCCGAAATTCTCCCCGAACCCTCAACCCCTGATTTTCAAAACCCGAATGCATTGCTAGACGCCGTGCGCCAAGCGGTGAATCAACTCCAAGGTGCGTTTGCGATCGCACTTATTTGTGCAGACTATCCCGATGAACTGATTGTCGCACGACAACAGGCTCCTTTAATCCTAGGATTTGGTCAAGGAGAATTCTTCTGCGCCTCCGATACCCCCGCCCTTGTCCCCCACACCCATGCGGTGTTGAACCTAGAGAATGGGGAACTAGCACGGTTAACCCCCCTAGGGGCAGAAGTCTACAACTTTAACGGGGAACGTCTTCGCAAATTCCCCCGCACCCTCAACTGGAATCCCGTACAAGTGGAAAAACAGGGATTCCGTCATTTCATGCTCAAAGAAATTTTCGAGCAACCGGGTGTGGTGCGAACCTGTTTAGAGGCTTATGTTAACAGTAATTGGTCTGTGGGAGAAAAGGATGGCGTTACCCCAATACCTGATCAAAACCAAGTCGCCGGAAAAACCCCATCCACAACCACGCCGATACAATTGGGACTTCCCGAATCCTTGTATGAGAACTTAGAACAGGTTCAGATATTGGCATGTGGCACCAGTTGGCACGCCAGTCTGGTGGGGAAATACCTGTTAGAACAATTAGCCGGAATTCCCACGATGGTACAATATGCCTCAGAATTCCGCTATGCCCCCTCACCTCTGACGCGCAATACCCTCACCATTGGCGTAACCCAATCCGGAGAAACTGCTGATACCCTAGCCGCGTTAGAGATGGAAACACGGCGACGCAGTGGTTTAGGAGTAGAGTATCAGCCGCGATTGGTGGGGATTACCAATCGTTCAGAAAGTTCCCTGGCGCATTTAGTACCGCATATTATTGAAACCTATGCCGGAATGGAAATCGGTGTCGCCGCCACTAAAACTTTTGTCACCCAGTTAGTGGCATTTTACTGTTTAGCCCTAGATTTAGCCTATCGACGCCAAACTCTACCCCCGTCGCGGATTGCCGAAATTATTGAAGGGTTGCGCCAACTTCCCTCCCAGATTGAATTAGTCCTATCCAGTCAGGAGCATTATATTGGAGAGTTAGCCACTGAGTTTGCCGAAACTCAAGATTTTATCTTTTTAGGGCGCGGAATTAATTTCCCCATTGCCTTAGAAGGGGCGCTGAAACTTAAGGAAGTTAGCTATATTCACGCCGAAGGGTATCCGGCGGGGGAGATGAAACACGGACCGATTGCCCTATTGGATGCCAAAGTTCCCGTGGTTGCGATCGCGATGCCTGGTACTGTATATGAAAAGGTGCTATCCAATGCCCAAGAAGCCAAAGCAAGGGATGCGCGATTGATTGGGGTGACACCCATGCATGATCCAGAAGCCGCTCAAACCTTTGATATTTTATTATCAGTGCCTGTAGTCGAGGAATTACTGTCTCCGATTCTGGCGGTGATTCCATTACAGCTTTTGGCATATCATATTGCGGCGCGACGGGGTTTAGATGTCGATCAACCTAGGAATTTGGCAAAATCAGTCACAGTCGAATAACTGCCAAACGTTATGTTCCAGATGGAAACGTATCATCGCACGTCTGTAGGGGCGGGTTTCACAGATAACCTTTGGCAAAAACTGATAACTTAATTAAACCCGCCCTCTTTCCGGTTGAGTAGAGGGCGACCAGACTTAATTGAGTGGACATTCCTCACCCACCTGCGATCGCTACTTCCCAGTTTAGATTTTCTCTCATTTGTGACCTATATCACTACATAACTTGATCACAGATCACGATTTGCTTTTTAGAAAAATCACAAACTATCTTTTAGAACGATCACAAGATTGACATAGAAAATCATTCATAATTATGACAACAAAAAGAATTTAATATTTCTGAAGTCAATGAACGTTACCTTGCCTCATACAAATATCGAAGATTTAGTGACTCAAATTTTAATGAATCGCTGCATCACCCCCTCCGACCAACAATTTTTAAACTGTGCTTTACTTTATAAAGATAGTCTAAAGGAGCATGAACGAATTCTCATTGAGCGAGTTTTTTATGGTGTACGACATGGATTGCTTCAAATTCTGGAATCCACCTCGGTTTAGAGGATGCTCTAGGACTGTATCCTACCATTGGGCATGATAGTTCCGGCTAAGGAAGCGTTACTTAAATCCGCTCCCATTAAATTCGCGCCAATTAAGTTAGCCCCCTTGAGATTAGCATGACTCAAGTTAGCATTAGTTAAATAAGCCAGAAGTAAACCCGCTCGCTTTAGATTTGACTGGGCTAAGTTAGCATGGTCTAAGTTTGCCTCTAGCAAATTAGCCCCTGACAAATTGGCTTTATATAAATTGGCTCGGTTCAGGTTGGCTTTGCTAAGTTGGGCGCTCTGCAAATTGGCTTTTTTGAGGAGCAATCCACTCAGATTGGCGAGACTGAGATTCGCGTTTGGCAAGTGTGCGCCACTCAGATTAGCCCCCGTAAGATTCGCTTGACTCAGATTCGCACCACTCAAGTCAGCCCTTGACAAATTGGCATGACTCAGATCAGCGCCCTTGAGATCTGCATCACTCAAATCAGCCTCTGTCAAATTAGCATCTCGCAAATCTACCCGATGTAAATAGGCTCGAATTAAGCAAGCGCCCGTCAGGTTGGCTCCCCTTAAGTCGGCTTCGCTGAGAATGGCTCGATTTAACGTAGCACCCTTCAAATCGGCGGATTTGAGACTAGCACGAGTGAAGGTGGCTCCCGTACAGTTCGCCTTTGCCAGTTTGGCTCGTTTCATTTTGGCATCGATGAGACTGGTGTCAATTAATGTAGCATGTCGCAAATCCGCGTCGATTAGGGTAGCGCCACTGAGAATCGCACCACTCAAATCAGCTTCCCGGAGAATTGCATCAGTCATATTAGCTTGGCAAAGCGTGGCTTCAATCAATAGTGCGTTCTTGAGATTAGCCTTGCTTAAATCTGCATCCTTAAGCTGAACACCAATCAGTTTAGCTTTGGCTAAATTAGCTCGCTGTAAATGGGCAGCACTCAAATTAATGCGACTCAGATTCGCTTCAGTTAAATCGGTTCCCATCAAATTAACTCCGGAAAAATTTCGTTCTCCCGTTTCGTGCAAACTCAGAAGTTTGGATTTACTTAAACATTGAATTGATTTCATAAAAACTGCCTGATTTTATGGCTTTGGTTTGGCTACAGGCTATCCATTATGGTGTCAACTTGCATTCTATAAATTAGAATTCACCTTCTCCATAAATAAAATCATGGATGAATCCCAAAAAATACAAAATTGCCCTCAATAAATGGGCAGGCTAAAAAATGGTAAATTTGTTCAGTTTAGGGTTGGAATCTAGATTTCAGTTAATTCCATCTCCCGATAAAATGCTTAGATAATGGATGCCACAGTTTCTGGACTAATTCGATATACCAATCGTTATTGATTCATCAAACTGTCGTTTTTCATTCAAACTTATGAACATAAATCAGCTTGTGGCGAATCCGTTTTTATCACCTCCAAAAGTTGGCATAACTAAAGCAGAAATAATAGGTATAATTCATCGCCAATTCACGGTTTTGTTTTTACCAATCTCTGAGGTCAGTGCGGTATAAATAAGTGATCAGCGAATACCTCATCTCAACCTCGTCCATTGAGAAAACTGGAGTTTTTTCCAGGGGAAAACTATGGTTTTCAATGTAAACGCGGTTTAAGAGATATAAAGATAATCAATATCCTGAGCATCAACTAGGAGATAACTGCTCACTGATATTAGTTATTCCCACCGCTACAAAAAGTCTTTTCCTGACGATGAGTTTTCATGCCAACCAGGTCTGGGCATTAAGCTAGAAAAGTCGCGGGTTGCTAATGCCCTAGTGAATTTTACTGCTGCTCCCAAGTCTTGAGGAGGCGTCATACCGTTGGAGTTGGATTGCGTTAGCTAGTCGTTTGTAACTGATCGCCCAATTGTCAGTTGCGGTGAACTACCTACACAATACCCTCAGGGTATAGTGTAGGCTTCGCGTCTCATTCGCCGATGCCTCTAGCAACAAGTTACCTTTGGTCTTACTCAGCGTCTCTAGTTGGTTACCCAACCTTTATCCCCACATCCCGTGGAGAACCCGCGCAGCCGCCCTTCCAAGGCAGAAATTAGTATTTAGCTTGTTTTCCGGTTTTACGGGCAGACAAGTATGGGCTTTACCAGTAACTCATCCTTTAAAGATAATCCTTAGATGCCAGATCCGGCAAGGTATGATTCATGGCAAAATTTGCCGAGGAAGCCGATTCCGATCAAAAATCATCCCCCAGATGTTCACTTTCCTGTCATTAGGTAGTGGAGATAACAATTTTTGAGTCACGAGTATGGTATGATATCCTGATACAAATTTTAATAAAAACAAACGTTTACCCCTATGTTGTTCTCTAGGGGCAAACGTGCCGGATGTCTACCGCACACCATACCGATGATAACCATTCCCTCATCAAACCCAAAGCTCTTCGGCTATTGGGCTTATCTAGCTATTGAAAAACATTTCCAGAGAACCATTCAGTATGAAACTGATGTTCTCAAGGATAAAGATCCTGAAGCGCTACACCAAATGCGTGTAGGGATGCGACGGTTACGAACAGTAGTGAAAGGTTTTGAGCCTGCCTTGGTGTTACCCAAAGCCGCTAGGGAGAAAAAGATTACTAAAGTAGCGCGACGGCTGGGACAACTGCGGGATTTAGACATCATGCAAGATGCGCTGCAAAATCAGTATCTGCCCACTTTGCCCAACTCTGAACAAAAAATCGGCAAAAAAGTATTAGCCACCTTAGCAAAGCGGCGTCACCATGTCTTAGTTCAGGTTCAGAAAACCCTCAAAGACAAACCCTATCAGGAAATGAAACTGGCATTTCAAGATTGGTTGCAGACGCCGACTTACGGAATTTTTGCCGAATTTCCCATTGATCAGATTTTGCCTGACTTACTGTTACCGTTTGTGAGTCAGTTTTTCCTCCACCCCGCATGGTTGATAGGCGTAGAATTCTCAGACGGACAGAAGCAGGTGGCTCAGGATTTGAGTTTAGAGAATGTCGTTGAACTCTTAAGTAATCAGGGTTCAGTGTTGCACAGTTTGCGGAAACAAGCTAAACGAGTGCGCTATCAAATGGAATTATTTACTGAATTTTATGATACGCCCTATCAGGATTATGTGAAAGATATTAAATCTATTCAGGGTACTTTGGGACAAATTCAAGATAGTTTCGTCTTGGCAGAATTTCTATCGGATTGTCTACACTTAGAAATTAAGAAGGAACTACCAACCCTAGTAGAGCAGTTGAGTGGCAATCGTTATCAATTATGGCAGGAATGGCGAGTGCTCCAGGAACGATATCTCCATCCCAAAACCCGCCAGGACTTACGTCTAATCGTTGTACACCCGGTTACAAGATAGCGAAGGTGAAAGCCCCTGTTCTCGACTCCAGGGGATGAAACTTTCGTGTTGCGTTCAGTTTGTAGACTTTATGCCAACTAGAATAAATACCTCATAAAAATAAAATATTTAATTGACTTAATCTTTTGATTACCGAGCCTTTACCTTGATTGCTTACAGTAGAGCTGCCCTGCTATACCAGCTTGTGAAAATCTGGCTGGAGAGAGTTGCAGCTCATGATTCCAACTTCCAGAGCCGTTTTGGACGTAAACCCGACTCAATCTTTTGGTCAAGCCGAACTCCAAGATTCACGTCGATTGCATTTTTATGCTAAAGGGGACAAAATTCCCATAATTGCTCAAGGAGTTTGGCAAGTCTCTCTAGGAGTAGTTCAGCTGAGTACCCTTTGCCAAAATGGAGAAGAGGTGTGGCTTGGTTGGGCAGAACCTTCAATGTTTTTTGGTCGTTGGTTTTCTCTACTGAGTGCTTACCAAGCTATAGCATTGTCTGACGTGCATCTGATTTGCTTTTCTTTAGAAGAGATTAATGCTTCACCTCGATTGGCTCAGGTAATATTACCGCAAGTTATACACCGGATACGCCAAAGTGAGGCACTCCTAGCCATCGCGGGTCAGCGTCGAGTTGAAGATCGTTTACAACACTTGTTGCTGTTGATGCAACAGGAAATGGGTCACCCTGTACCCGAAGGGACTCGTTTGAAGATACGCATGACGCACCAAAACCTTGCCAATGCCATCGGTACGACCCGTGTTACCGTCACCCGACTCCTGAACAAGTTAAAAAATCAGGGCAAGATTAGCTTTGATAGCAATCGCCACATTATTGTTAAACAAGGTAGCTTTAAAAATATTGCTGAGTGGTAAGGAATTAGATCCCCAACTTCTTGCAGAATTTGGGGATCGGGTCAGGGCTGAGTAACTGTAAGTGACATCTCCTACACCAAGTGAGTACAGTATGGTGTAGGCTTCTCACCGACTCCAGCTATTGTGCTATATCTTCTCGGATTGAACGCCAGAGAACGCCACCGTCAGGGAAATTTAGGCATTCCATGACAAAAAATAACCCACTCAATGTCATGGATGTAGCGATCGTTTATCCCGCTCCGGCGAGAATACCCCTACTATACAAGGGAGGGATAGTGGGGAATGAATCACCTCTGGTGAGAAAACTTGTTTTCGTTTCATTCTGATGGTATTCATTCTCGCAGGTATAATACCTTTGTAACCCAAGTATGGTCACAGGTTAAATTTTTCAGGAGTAAGCCCCTGTCTTTGGAGACGATTTCAATTCCACCAGCTACAGGTCAACAACCAGTGGGACTGGTTGTGATTTTGCATGGCTGGGGGGCTAACGCTGAGGATTTGCAACCTCTAGTACCAGCATTGGCTCTATCTAATTACCATGTTTTGCTACCCAATGCGCCCTTTACCCACCCCCATGTGCCTGGAGGCTATATGTGGTATGACTTGGAACGAGAAGATTATCAGGGATTGGCACAAAGTCAGCGTATTTTGACAGACTGGCTAAAGTCTTTAGAAAGTTTCACCCATATTCCTCTTGGCTCTACGATTGTCATGGGCTTTTCTCAAGGGGGAGCCAT
Organism: Coleofasciculus sp. G3-WIS-01; assembly: GCF_040223135.1. Taxonomy (NCBI): domain Bacteria; kingdom Bacillati; phylum Cyanobacteriota; class Cyanophyceae; order Coleofasciculales; family Coleofasciculaceae; genus Coleofasciculus; species Coleofasciculus sp. G3-WIS-01. The sequence continues at coordinate 12,766 of NZ_JAVJZI010000023.1, read as the reverse complement.
GGCTCTAGATGTTGGATTACATTTACCCTTAGCGGGTTTAGTGTCAATGAGTGGTTATTGGCATCGTACACCTCAAGAAATTGAACCTCCTTTGCCCCCTGTTTTAATCGTTCATGGTAGACAAGATAATGTTGTCCCTTTGAGGGTAGCTCATCGATTGCGGGATTATTTACTAGCCTTAGGCGCTCCCATGCAGTACAAAGAAGTGGATATGGGGCATGAGATTGCGCCTGAAGTGGTAGAAATTGTGCAGGATTTTATTTTGGTGAATACATGAAGTAGGGAACAGGGGTGTACAGAAGGACATGCTTCGCCCAATCACCAATCCCTAAATTACCAATTAAAATTCACGTCGGGAGAAAATCAGAATCGCGATCGCAAGCAGCAAGATCGTGTAGACTATGGCATAAGCGGCATGTCCTAACAGAGTCAAAGAGGAAGGGAGCAACCCATAAACCGCCTCATTTTTCAAATTCAGACGAGATAAATCGGGTAAGACAAGGTAAAGAGCTTGGGTTATCGTCTCTAGAGTCACGTTTTCACTGAGTTTCCCTAACTCCAGCACATCGCGACTCAAATGTCCCATTAAATAAATACCAACGGTTAGGAGTGTGGCTAGAATTGAGCTGGTGAATACGCCAAACATTAGCGCTACAGCTACAATTAGGCTTAACTCTAAAAACTGATAAAGTGCCGAAATCAGTAGGCTAACTAAGGGGTAATTAATGCCATTGAAACTGAGGAGAGCTAAGTAAATAGCTGTCATGGCGATAACCAAAACCGCAAGGACTCCTAGTAACCCTAAATGTTTGCCAATAATTAATTCTGCCCGTGAGATAGGTTTAGGGATTAAAACCAAGACAGTGCGTTTTTCGATTTCCTTATTAATCAAACCTGTCCCGACAAATATGGCAACGATTACTCCCAAAACACCAATCACCGCTAAACCTAAATCCATAAATATTTTATCTTCTGTGGTAGCGGCAACTTCCCCTAGGAGTGGTATCGCAACAACCAACAGCAGGGCAAAAAAGCCAATCACATAAAAAATGCGATCGCGAATGACTTCCTGAAACCCATTCGTGGCAATTGTCCAAATTCTACCTAAAGTTTTAGTTGTCATTTGTTTTTTGTTCTTTGTTCTTTGTCAATTCATTCGTTGCGTCTAGAATTCATAATTCATCAAGTTGGAGATTGAGAGGTAACAATCGGTTTAGGAACGCCCCATCCTGCTGCTGGATCGCATTTTACCTGACCGAGGAGACTAATACCGATGTCAGTTTGCCGAGTGACGGATATGATCTGACAAGACTTGGTGAGTAAGTAGGGTTGGGGTTGCGATCGCGGACCTTGCCAAAGGGCTTGTAGATCTAAGTTATACCCCGAATCCCGGAGCGAAATCTCTCCGGAACTTACTTGCCATAAATTGTCTTCTTCAATATCATCAGAGGTGAGTTCTTGCATCACTTGGGTTTTAATCTGTTCAATTAACTGTTCGCGTTCACTGGGGAGAAGCATTCGCTCGACATCCGACCAAGCTTGATTATCAAGTCGTTCTTCCAAGCGAGATGCCATTAAATCTAAAATAGTCACTCCTCGAGGTAGCCTTTGCTGGGATTCCTCGACGGTTATTCTGACAACAAAGGCACTTTGTCTAAATGTATCAGCCGCGATTGTGGGATATTCAACTAACCAGTTTTGTACCAGAAAATAGAATTGAAACCAACTGCTTAATATCAACTGAGTTGTGAATAGCCACACCAGCGGTTGACGTTTGTCTCTATCGGGAATTTTGGGTTTAAAATTGCCATCTAAACAAACGGGTAATGCGGCAACAACTGCCGATACGAGGGGCCAGAATACTAAAGCATAGGGTGATAATTCTCTTGTAAAAACGCCAGAAAGATAAATAGTAATCAACGCTCCAGTAATCCAGGGACTTAAGGGAACCTTGCCAATGCTGAAGGCTTTATTGCTACTCGTCGCCCAAAAGACACCTAGAATTAAAAATAACCAACTAAAACTCTCTAATAGAATCTTGAAAATGTTCGTTGCCAAAAATGACATGAGCCAGGAGAAAATACTTAGCCCAATCAGGGTCTGCCAAGAGAAAGCCGTAGGAGGAACAAATACTCCTAATAATAATTTCAGGGTATTGTTGAACCAATTCAAAAAATTTTCAAAAATCTTCTTGAGCATCGTTTTGATTTAAAAATAGGGTTTAGGGGCTTAAGGATAGTTAGAATGTATCCCGAAGGTATTTCAGGTTAGGGATAGATCAGAGGGCGCGATTAAACTCCAGAAACCGTAACACCAAAATTAGCAAAATAGCGCTGTAGCTATAGGCATTAGCCAGGAGTACAGCAAAGGCAGGATTAGGTTTTGATTGGGTAATTTTGCGTTTGGGTAAATTAAGCAAGGTGGGTCTTTTATTGGATAAATTAGAACTCGTATTCAACTGTTCCGGGTTATCATGAATCCAAATCCTTAGTAATTCCAACCCCAGCAGTTTGATGATAAAAGTAAAAAAGAAAATACAAATGCCCAGGGAGATTACTAAAGGATTGGCTTGATCTAATCTACTGCCAATGGGATGATCGAAGAAAATAAAACTAACAATTTGATTCTGCAAAAATCGTGGTAATAAAGTTTCTAGAAATAAAAAAGTTAACCAACCAATGACAACGCTCCATAAATTCAGCGAGGTGGCATATTGAATACTGGTTTTACGAGTGAGTTTTAGCCGTTGGTGCAAAACTCTGGCTTCTAAGGCGATCGCAACCAATAGGAATAAGATTTGAAAGACAATAAGTTGTAGGGGCAAAACAATATCTATCATAATAGTTTCCTTTTGATCGATGTATCAGTTCCTCGTGTAGTGCGGAAAAATTAAGGAGCGATAAAAAAGTAGATATGATAAACCTAACATCCTTGGAGGCTTCTACCTGCTACCTTCTTCCCCCATAACGGCAACGGGGGTATTTTTATACTATATTAGACTGGCTGGGATAAGAGAGTGAAGGTTATTCTTAATATTTCCAGTTGTATCGTTAAACTGAGTTGGGTTGATAAAGTCCCAAGGATCGTCAATGACTAGGACAGGTATTGGTATTCGCACGGCGGCTGAGCGTACAGAACGCATCACCGGTCAGATTCATGTTTACGATGGCGTGGGTAAGGGGAAGTCTCAAGCCGCATTGGGCGTGGTTTTGCGCTCGATTGGTTTGGGGATCAACTGTGCAGAATCCAGTCGGGTGTTATTGTTACAGTTTCTTAAGGGACCGGGACGAAACTATGATGAGGATGCGGCGATTGAGGCGTTGCGACGGGCGTTTCCTCACTTGATTGATCAGGTTCGCACGGGACGAAGTGAATTTTTTACTAAAGAGGAAGTAACCCGGTTTGACAAGCTAGAGGCGCAGCGAGGGTGGGATGTGGCGAAAGGCGCGATCGCGTCAAATCTCTATTCGGTTGTGGTTCTGGATGAGTTGAATCCCCTGCTGGATTTGGGGTTACTCCCGGTTGAGGAGGTGGTACAAACCCTGACCAATAAACCCCCGTCTCTGGAAGTGATTGTCACGGGACGAGGAACGCCGCCAGCGCTGTTGGATTTGGCGGATTTACATAGTGAGTCGGTTCCCCACGATCACCCGGTTTCTCGGGAACAGGGGATTGAGGGAATTGAAATTTATACGGGTGCGGGGAAAGGGAAATCGACCAATGCGTTAGGGAAGGCGTTACAAGCCATTGGTCGTGGAATTAGTACGGATAAATCCCACCGGGTTCTGATTATGCAGTGGTTGAAGGGAGGGACAGGGTATACTGAAGACGCCGCGATCGCAGCCTTACGCCAAAGTTACCCCAATCTGGTGGATCATCAGCGTTGTGGACGAGACGCGATCGTGTGGCGGGGACAGCAGCAAATTTTGGATTATGTAGAAGCAGAACGGGGATGGGAAATTGCCCGGGCGGCGTTAGCGTCAGGGTTGTATAAAACGATTATTCTGGATGAACTGAATCCGACGGTTGATTTGGAACTGTTGCAGGTTGAACCCATTGTCGAGGCGCTTTTACGGAAACCCCGCGATACGGAAGTTATTATCACAGGTCGTTGTAAAAATCAACCCGCTTACTTTGAATTGGCGACTGTCCATTCGGAGATGATTTGTCATAAGCATTATTGTGACAAAGGAGTGGATTTGAAGCGAGGGGTGGATTTTTAATGGTCATGGGTCATGGGTCATTTGTCATTTGTCATTTGTTAGGGAACAGGGGAGTACGTCAACTAAGCTAGAGTTGGGCTATTTCCAATCGACAAACTGGGCATAGAGATAGGCGATCACTTCCCCAATTACGGTTCGTACCCCTTCGCTAGAGTGCCACCACTGTTTAGGATCATACTCTTGAGGTTCAGCCGCAATCACACCGACTCGGATTTCTGGTTCTAATACGGCTTTAAATATAATCCAGCTTCGACGGGCATGAGGTCCTAAGGAATAAAGATTTATCGATTTTACGTCTAATTCGGAGGTCGATAACCATTCCCGTAGAGCGATGGCGCTTGCTTGAGTTCGATGTTTAATCACGTTGGGGGCGGGAACAGCTACCAGTTGTTCTGGGTTAAACCCCAAAACGATAAATGTGGCGGCGGTGAGTTCGGCAAAATTCTTGTATTGGGCTAAATAATATCCCTTCGAGACGGGTAAACCCGTGGTAATCAGGTGATTATAAGACCCGCGCTGGAAGAGTGCGATCGCGTCCTTAATTGCATAATCTGGTATCCAGCCTTCCACCACTATGACATCCGCCGCCACGGGAGAGTTAACCGCCAGGAATGGGTAGATAGTGCTGAGAGTGAATACCATTAAAGCAATTATACAAATAAGTGTAACTATCCATCCCTGAATAGTCAGAGTCCATCGGCTTTGGCGATGGATTAAACAGATTTTCCCTTTAGCGGTTAACCTGTTAAACTGTAATTTTTTTATTCTCTAATTTTAATCAGGTTAACTCAGCTATTCAGTTTCGACTAAAACGGTAACGGCGGCAACAGCAATTAGCATTTCGTCATTTTTATCATTGAGTTCAGGAATGGCTCGACCTTGAACTACCATTCCACCGGATTGTACGGTGAGTGATTTGCGACCAAAGGGTAACATGGCGAGAACCTCTTCCTGTCGCACTTGTTCCGGGTAAGGTACAGCGACTTGCACTTCCACAATCATTTGATTGGGATCGCTCAAACCCGCAACTTCCCAGACACCGGGTAAAGCGTTGTGCGCGATCGCGTTTCGCACAGCCCTAGATGCAGCAACAGTGGGTTCCTGTCCATGTTGGTCTACCCCCATACCCATTTCAATAATCAAACGTTTGCGAGTCATAGCAACTGTTATATCTTAATAATGAATAACTTGTATTTTTTCAAAACCCTGAGAATAGGATACCAGCTAAAACTATGACAGGATCACCCTTCGCTTATATTGCTTCCAAATGTAGCCAGATTGCTTGATTAATTATGGAAAATGAAAACAAGCGGTTTTGTTTTCTCAGAGAAAATTTTCCTTCAACTGTGATGGTGATACGCGCCAATTTCGGGTTGAAAGGGGACAATTTCTGGCTTCACCTCCACGCCTAACTGATTGAGCATCGCCTGTAAAACGGGGTCAGGTGATAAGCGTAAATAGTGGGGAGTTAGTTCTAAGGGGACATGGCGATTACCCAGATGATAAGCGGCTCGCAGTAAACTCAGAGGATTGGAGGAAGTAATGGTTAAAACAGGTTCGGGTTTCGCCGCAATCTTAACCACCACCTCACCTGTCTGTGATTGGAGTAAATCCCCATCGTTGAGGATAGTCCCTCTCGGTAAACGCAGATACAAACTTTGACCCTCTGGGGTTTCAAAGCGGTAGCGCGTCCGGGTGCGTTCCTCTGCGGTGAGGAAAAGTGTAAAATTAACGGAGATTTCTGTTGCTGAGTTCAATCGTTGCGTCAACATCAGCATAAATCGCCCAACTTGTCAAGCTAAAGTTACCGTTGCAGGCGAATCAGTTCATTCTGAATTTGCCGTTGTAAATCGGGGTCTAATTGGGCAGTATAAGTCATGGCGTTAAATTGAGCCATGCTGAATCCCTGACTTTCGCCAAGTTCTTTGGCGGTGTTGCAGTAGTTGACGGCAATTCCTTGAACATCAGAAGGGAGTTCTTTGAGGGAATCGGGTTGGGTACAGGTAATACTAGGAATCTGCTCTTGATTCATCTGTTGCTGAATTTCGCTGAAGGCAGTCTGACGGCTACCTTCTATCGCCAGAAGCGCCTTGGCGTAATTTTTGATGTCCTCTTCAGTGATGGTTTCGGCTGGCAATGGGGAGATAGAAGGAGTAGCCTCTGGATTGGAGTTAGATGCACATCCAGAGAGGATGACGGCGAGTGCGGCGATACAACTCGTCCAAGGAATCCTATAAGTTTGCGATCGCGCCTGTATGGGCATGGAATCCGGCAAAGTAGCTTTATTTTGACAGGTTTTGACCGTTTGGAACTCAATAAAACTCAGGGTTCGATGTTTTATCTATAGAGTTCCTTACCGAGGGTTATCATACCACAAGAGTGGTTGATCGTTACCTGGATTTTTGCTGCCTTTGTAATGCATCTTGAATCCGTTGTCGTAAATTACCATCTTTTTCCGCCAGACGTGTAATTTGGTTGAATCGAGAGGGGGTTAAATAATTGTTGACCAACGCCGACGCTTGGTTACAATAATTGTTGGCAATTGCTCGCGCCTCCTGAGACGGCAGTTGATTGATGGTTTCTGATCGATGACACTGGATATCGGGAATGTTGCCATTTACGATTTTTTTAATTTCGTTATAGGCAACTTGACGTAGGGGTTCCATCGCTAAAACCGCTCGCGCGTAGTTGTTTATATCATCCTCTGGAACGGCTTGTTGAGCATAGACAGCACGGTTGAAGTCCAAGGTTAGGGACTCTCGGGAAAGTTCGGGGATGAACCCAGACAGTAAACCCAAGGTGGTTAGTGCCGTTACAATCAGTGGACGAGAGAAACGAGTCAAATGAGGGTGATTACAGTAGAACGTAATCATAACGATCGCAAATAATTAAAAGTACACAACAAAACCCACAGTGGGCTTGTTTTTCCTGAACTATTTTAGGGGATAGAAGTTCCGCTATTTAGAGATAAGGGGGTGGCGGAGCTGGGGAAGCTGGGGGAGCTGGGGGAGCTGGGGGAGCTGGGGAAGTTAACTCAAAACTCTAACCTATTCCCTATTCCCTATTCCCTATTCCCTGACAAATGACGAATGACAAATCAACAGCAAATTTGGCACAGTTTGATCACCTGGGTTTGCAGGGTGGAGAGTTCATCAGCACCGCGTTTGAGGCTAACATCTAACTCTAGCAGAACTCGTAAAGTTGCGATTAACTGATCTAGACTAAGGTGCTGCACTTCTTTTTTCAGGAAGTAAATACGCTTGGGGTTACCGACTTCGGCGGCGGTAGCAATAACTTTTATATCCTTTTCCCCTTGAGTGATCATTAGCTTAACCCATAACCAGGTGCGAAACTGTCCCACGAGGGTGGCGACGATTCGTAATGGGTGTTCGTTGTTGTTGATTAAGTCAGCAATGAGTTCTAAGGCTTTGGTGGTATCGCCTTTGAGAATACTCTCGGCTAATTGTAAGCTATTGTGAGTTGTGGTGGTGACTAATGCAGCAACAGCGCGTTCATCTAAGCTAGTTGTCCCATCGCCCGCGTAAAGGCGTAACTTGTCCAGTTCGTTGGCAAGTTGACGGGTATTGTTACCCACCGCATCGGCGAGGAGTTCAGCCGCTAGGGGAGTGAGTTTAACGCCAGTAGTTTGGGCGTAGGATTTAACCTGTTGGACTAATTCCTCGGTTTTCCAGGGGGGGATTAGGGGAAATTCTCTGATTTGGGCGTGTTCTTGTAGCAGCTTGGTGGACTTGAGTCGTTTATCAGGTCGATGATGAGTGGTGAGCAGTAATATAGATTCTGGCGGAATAGCGGGGAGAGTGCGTCCGAGTTCAGCGAGGACGTTGTCGGAACAGTTCTGGCAAACGGTGGTATCGACTAACCAGACTAATCGTCCTCCCATTCCAAATGGGGGAGTCATCGCCTGATTGAGTCCCTGAATGAGGGCGTCGGGTTGGTCTGGGGGAATTTTATCATAGTTAAAACTGAGCCAGTTAGGGTCGAGGAAGGACTGGCGTAGTTCGTTTACGGCTTGATTCAGGGCAAAGTCATTATCTCCCCAATAAAGATAAATTGGCATAAGGACGTTTAGCGCATTCGGAGGAAATTCAACATGGATGATACCTATCCAACCTATATCAATCGGGTGGCGAGGATGACTGTATCTGATAGTTATCACTCTCAGTTACCCAATATCCAGGAGTCACCTAAGTTTGAGCGTCTGGCTGATGGCACAACCAAGGCGGTTAATTTTCCAGGATACACGGTGATGACGCCACCATGGGAGGATGAGTCAGAGAATGAGGGGTTTTATAGCAGTTTGCAGGAGTTACAACGGATATTAGAGCAGGAATTTAAATCGAGTTTAATGCTATCGCTTCCGCCTGAGAGTTTTCATTTAACCCTGGCGGATTTAATTTGGGAGAATAGTTATCGGGATACGGTGCAGGATAATCCGGAGTTTGATCAGCAACTTCAGGAACGAATTGGGGAGAGTTTTGAGCAATATAAGGGGTTGTATAGGAATCCCTATCCTATATGCTGGCAGTTTTTCGGCGTGATTGTCATGCCCCGTGCGATTGGGGTTTGTTTGGTGCCAAAAGATGAGGAGTCTTACAAACGAGTGGTTGAGTTCCGGCGCTGTCTTTATCAAAATCCGGGATTGATTGGTTTGGGTGTTGAGCAGCAGTATCATTTTACGGCGCATATTACCCTAGGATACTTCGGGGAAATTCCAGCACAGCTTGAGCGCGATCGCATCAGTAGTATGTTATCGGATTTGAATGAGCAATGGTTAGCTAAAGATGTTAATTCGTTTTGGGTTAAGCGGGCTCAATTGCGGAAGTTTGATAATATGACCCATTTTTATCGGGAATCGGATTTTCCGGTTGTTGAGTTTTGAGTAAAAGAACAAGGGCACGGCATTGCCGTGCCCCTAAGATATCATTGATGTGTTTGAACACTTATACCATCGCCATCGCGGGTTCGTGCCAACGCCCAACGGCTTTACCAATCACCGCCATTTCTGTGACCAAGCTATCAAAGCTATCCGGTGTCAAGGATTGGGGTCCATCGGATAATGCTTTGGCTGGATTGGGATGAACTTCAATCATTAACGAATCTGCACCGGCTGCGATTGCGGCTTTTGCCATCGTTGGCACATACTCAAACCAACCCGTACCGTGACTGGGGTCAATCATAATCGGCAAATGGGTGAGCGATCGCAAAACAGGTAACACTGATAAATCTAGGGTATTCCGGGCATATTTCCGGTCGAATCCTCGTATTCCCCGTTCACACAGAATCACATTAGGATTCCCAGCCGCTAAAACATACTCCGCCGCCATTAACCATTCATCAATGGTTGCCGACATTCCCCGCTTCAACAACACCGGTTTATCCTGGGCGCCTACTTTTTTCAACAGGGAGAAATTCTGCATATTGCGGGCACCGACTTGCACCACATCGGCGACTTCGGAAATTTTATCCACATCCGCTGTATCCATGACTTCGGTAATGATCCCCAAACCCGAAGCCTCCCGCGCGGCGGCGAGTAATTCTAAGGCGCTTTCTCCATGTCCTTGGAATGAATAGGGCGAAGTCCGAGGTTTATAAGCACCCCCCCGCAAAAATCGAGCGCCCGCCGCTTTTACCCGACGTGCTGTCTCGACAATCATCTCTTCGTTTTCTACCGAACAAGGACCTGCTACCAGCACCACCGGATGATTCTCGCCAAAGGTAACGGGTCCATCGGGTGTTGATACCACAACTTCGCCAGCTTCCCCATTACGATACTCACGGCTTGCCCGTTTAAAGGGTTTCTCAACCCGCAGGACTTCTTCTATCCAAGGGCTAATTTCCTGAATTTGCAGGGGGTCTAACGCCGCAGTTTCACCAACTAAACCGATAACAACCTTGTGTTTACCCACAATCGGTTCAGGAGTCAGACCCTGTTCGCTGAGTTCTTGACTAATGCGATCGATTTCGGCTTCTGGAGAGCCGACTTTCATGACTACAATCATAAGTTTTAAGGTTTAAGTTTTCAATTGGGGAAGTTTTAAGTTTTGAGTTTTGAGTTAACTCGCTCATCTTCCTTCCCCTGTCCCTGGAATTCCTGTACTCCCGCGAGCCCTGGCAATCTTAACCGAAAGCTGGGCTAACTTTTTTTAGCCTCTCTCGCCTCACGCCATGCTGATGTAAGTCGTCCTAGGTTGGTGGTGAATTCCTGCCAACCTATTACTGTTCCGGGGATTTCTTCTTCCCAAGATGCGGAAAGGACGCCATAGCTCAAGCCCAACACCCCTAAGCCAAAAAAGCCCATACTTACCAGAACCACAGCGACATTGGGTAATTTGATCTCCAGGTTGACCACCACAAGATAGCTGACCACAAATGAGAGAATCCCCAACGCTGTCGGAATACCACACAGTAACGCCATGCGGCGTACCATACGCTTACTCACCTGATCAGGGATAGCCATCGACTCAGAACTGGAAGTCCTAGGTTTATCAGGTTTCGCTTTTGGTTTCGCCTCCGCTTTACTGGCTACAGGTTTTGCCTGTGGTTTCGACTTTTTTTTGCGCTTCTGGCTCGGCTCAAAGGGTAAAGGGTTGCGGGAGGGTTGATCAGACATAAGCTTTAATTGGTGTCTAGCCGCGAATACCTAAGCGCTTGATCAAGGCTTGGTAATGTTCAGGATCGCTTGCACGAATATAACTGAGTAAGCGCTTGCGCTGACCAATCATCTTTAATAATCCCCGACGGGAGGCATGATCCTTTTTATTGGCTTGTAGATGTGTACTCAAACGACTAATGCGATCGCTGAGCATAGCAACTTGCACATCTGCCGAACCCGTGTCGGTTTCATGAGTTTGATAGCTCTCAATAATTTCTTGTTTGCGTTCTTGGGTTAAAGCCATGGATAAACGTTCGTTGGTATAATCCAGCAGTTTTTCATCTTATCACTTTTCCGGGTTCATGGTACTCGCTCTTCGAGAAGCAAGCTACATGGTTCATGGTTCACGGCTTGAGCGACGAGTATCGAGCCACTGTTGGAGTATGATTGCTGCGGCTTTGCGGTCAATCAGAGCTTTATGGCGAGAGGGCGCAAGCTTCTCGGCGTGAAGTAACTGTTTGGCTTCAACGGAGGTTAACCGCTCATCCACATATTCTACGGGTAATTGTAGGGCAGCACTCAAGCGACTAGCATACTTTTGCACCTTTCGCGCCTGAAATCCCAGGGTTCCGTTCATTAAATAGGGTAGCCCAATAACTAGAACCTGAACCTCGCGTTGTTCTACGAGTTCTCCCAACTGTGATACATCCTGCTCAAAGGATGTTCGCTTGATTGTGGTTAAACCTGTAGCAATTAAACCGGTGCCATCGCATCCGGCGACACCAATGCGCTTACTACCAACATCTAAGCCTAAGGCTGAGATTTTCTGCCTCATTGTGAAAAGCCCCTACACAAGCGCCATACCCTCTTTCCAAAGGGTGAAAACTCAAAACTCAAAACGCCCCTAGTCAGCATCTGTAGAATCGGCTGGAGGTTGAATATCCTTCTCCTTCGACTTCTGTTTTGACGAGGGATTGGTTCCATTGGTCTTAGAAACCGCGTTAGGTTGTTTTGAGAGGGATTCCCACCAGGAGATACGGCTGGGGATGGGAGTACGGGCTGGCTGGAGTCCCTGAAGCACTTCTGATAACTGTAACCCCTCTAATTTCTTTGCTTCCCGGAGTTTATGCCAGACTGAGCGAGACATGAGCAGAGTATGCTCGATTCTCTGAGCCTCTAACTGTTCCAGGTAGTCTTCTCGTTCCGGTTGATAGTCGGCTGAAGCCAGATGCAATGACTGGGCAGGATATTGTTGGGTAATCCGTGCCATTTGTGAGAATAACTCTGGATACAGGCAAGTGTAGGCAGGGTGAACGGTGAGCTGGGCTTCGTGGGCTCGACTCCCATCTCGGCAAAGGGTGAGTTGAAAATAACCAATAGCCGCTTTCCGCTGGGATTCAAATACATAAGCGTTGATTACTTCAGTGCGATTGAACCACTGCTGGAGTGTCGAGACTAGCGATCGCATAAACCCTGTTCTAAAATCTTCGATATGGCGGTCAAAAACTTGACGCACTAACGGAGGCATGGACGCTGTATCTAGCTGATACAAGAGTTGGGCATCAGCATTGCTCACGGGGAGCAAGTTGGGTAAATCGGGTTCGCGATCGGCTAGTTTAGCTAGGGTGATATCATTAATTGCCCAGTATGTCAATTGCGCTAGGGGTTGAAATCCGTTGTGCCGATACAGCGCCAGGGTATCTTTATTATGGATATTGACTTCTAGTAACCAGGTGCGGGCTTCCCAGATGGTCTCGAAGCAATGGCGCAAGAGTGCGGAGCCCGTTTCGAGTTTGGCGGGTTTATTAGTTGATCGAGAAGACTGATCAGGAGTAACTAACACCTGTTCCACGCGCCAAGTACTGCGAGTCCGATTAAAGGGCGAGACTTTAATTAATCCCCGCAACCGCTGAAATTGTTCAGCCACATA
>NZ_JAVJZI010000017.1:0-23530 GCF_040223135.1 Coleofasciculus sp. G3-WIS-01 | reverse complement strand
GCCGATGCTAACGGTGCTGCCAATATCTTAAGTAGGGGCGAAGCATTGGCGCATAAAAATTATGGAACAAACCGCTCATTGAACTCCGCCAATGCTTCGCCCGTACAGATACAGCTAGGTTTTGACCTAGCCAAGGTCTGTAGGGCGTTTTTGACTGCGCCATCCAGAGTTTTCCTCTGGAACTCTAAGAAGACAAAAGGTCGGGACGCGGCTTTAGCCCGTCCCGCAGTATCCTCTTAGAATCCCCCGCGTTTTAACCGGGGGAGAAGTCAACCTATCTTGAAGCCAGGATAGGGTTTACTCAAGGGGGGTTCATGGATGATAGAACTGGAGTCTTGGCGCTCCCATCGCTAAAAACGAGGATCTTCTCAGGGCGTACAGATAAAATCTATGACAATGACGTAACACTAGAGCATCTGGCTTTGGCAAGGGTAAGGAGAAGTAACTTTAATGAAAACGCTAGTATCTAGCAACACAACAGTCAACCTTGAGCAACTCTATCCAGATCGTCATATGGATATGGCAGCTAAAGCAACATTTGAGGATTTAACTCGTTTAGCCGCTAGCGTTGTCCAAACCCCGATCGCACTCATCAGTCTCCGGGATACCAAAGGTCAGTGGTTGCCATCACAAGTGGGTTTAGAAGCCGATTCTACACCGCATTACTTAGGATTATGTCGCCAAATCCTGCAACATTTGGCAAGGGAAGATCAGCCGCTATTGGTGGTAGAAGATACTCTAGCCTCAGATAAATCCCTGACAAGTTCACTCCCGATCCGATTTTATGCCGCCGTTCCCTTAGTTACCCCTCAAAATGAAACGGTGGGTATTTTATTGGTTATCGACCAAGTTCCGCGACAGTTAACCGTACAACAAAAAGACTCCCTAGCCGCATTAAGCCGACAGGCGATCGCACAGTTAGAGTGGCAAAAGAAAGTGATCAATTTGGCAACCCAGGTTCATCACTGTCAACGGATGGAAAAAGCCCTACAAACGTCCCTGGAAAACCTAGTCGATCTGACAGTGGCGCTGGATCAGTCTTCAATTGTCGCGATTACAGACCGTCACGGTAAAATTAATTACGTTAATGATAAATTTTGCCAGATCTGTAAATATTCCCGGCATGAGCTTTACGGCGCTGACCATCATCTACTCAGTTCTGGCTATCATCCACCGCAGTTTTTTCAGGACTTGTGGCACACGATTTCCCAAGGAAAAATCTGGCGAGGTGATATCCAGGATCGTGCCAAAGACGGCAGCTTTTATTGGGTCGATACCACCATCGTGCCTTTAATTGATGCCCAAGGAGGTCCTTATGAATATATCTCAATTTGTAAGGATATCACGGCACAAAAACAAGCCAAAGTTGAACTGGATCGCTTTTTTGCCCTATCCCCTGACTTGATGGCAGTTATTGGCTTCGATGGTACGTTTAAGCGGATCAATCCCGCTTTTGAAACAACCCTCGCCTATAGCCAACAGACACTCCTGTCTCAACCATTCCTCGATTTCGTCCATCCTCAAGATCGTACCGCTACATTAACGGCTTGGCAAACCCTATTAAGCAGTTCATCAGACGTTTACTTTGAGCATCGCTATCGATGTCAAGATGGATCTTATAAATGGCTTGCTTGGAACTGTTTGCCTTTAGCCGAAGCCGATGTCGTCCATGCGATCGCCCGTGATATTACCCATACTAAGCACCGTAAAGCCAGTCTGCTGGAACGATCCCGTTTGTCTACCTTAGAAGCCGATATTGGCGCTGTTCTCGTTGGACAAAACGGCAGTCTGGGCGAAAGTCTCAAACGCTGTACCGAAGCCATGGTACGTCATCTGAACGCCCTCGGTGCTGGGATTTGGACAGTGGCTGGCATTACTGAGGAAACCCAAATACCCTTAGTCTTAGAATTGCAGGCAAATAGTGGCGAACATTTACCTACACACCTATTCCCCCAACGCCTCCTGACTAACCAAGGCTTAATCGCCAAAGTCGCCCAAACCCTAAAGCCGATTCATCGTCCTATCTTAACCCCAGGAAATGACTTGTCCAATAAAAGCTATATTGGGATTTACCCGCTGATTGTCGAGTCTCACCTGGTTGGGTTTATTGGGTTACACAGTTGCCAACCTTTCTCTAAAATTGTACAAGGGGTATTGGGATGGGTGGCTAATGCGATCGCGGTAGCTATTGACCGGATTTGGATACGCGAAGAACTCCTCAGTCGCCGGGAAGCGTTACTGTTTCAGTTAGCCAGTCAAATTCGCAATTCCCTAGAACTCGATACAATCCTAGACACCGCTGTCACTGAAATTCGCGGCTTACTGGAGGTTGACGGCTGTCACTTTTTATGGTTAGAATCCAATTCAGAAAAGCCCAGTTTGCGGGTTACCCATGAAGCACGAGAGCCAAATTTACCCAGCTTATTAGGAGACTGTCTCCCGCCACAACTTGCCCCCTTAGCGGACATTATTGGCAAATTACATCCCCTGAGAATTAATGATATCAGCCAAACTCAAAACTTAGCCCCCGAAACCAGATCCCTACTCGCCGATTGGGGAATTACCTCAGGGTTAGTTCTACCATTACAAACCAAAACCGGACAACTGGGGGCGATTATATGCAGTCATTATCAGGGTTCGCGCCAATGGAGCGATCGCGAAGTCAAATTATTGCAAGCGGTGGTTGATCAACTCACGATCGCGATTGAACATGCGGAATTATTCGCTGAAACTCTGGCAACAGCGCAGGCGGCTCAAACCCAGGCAAACCAATTAGAGCAGGCATTAAGGGAATTAAAGCAAACTCAATCGCTATTAATTCAGACCGAGAAAATGTCTACCATCGGTCAAATGGTAGCCGGTATCGCCCACGAAATCAATAATCCGGTTAATTTCATCACCGGCAACCTCAGCCATACGACGAACTATATTGGCGACTTATTACAACTGATCGAATGTTATCAACAATACTATCCCAATCCGCTTCCAGATATTCAAGAGTTTATCGAAGACATTGAGTTATCCTTCCTCATCGAAGACTTGCCAAAAATGCTCTCCTCAATGAAGATGGGAGCAGATCGGATTCAAGAGATTGTGATTTCGCTGCGGAATTTCTCGCGGATTGATCAAGCCGAAATGAAGGCGGTCAATATTCATGAAGGCATTGATAGTACCTTACTGATTCTCCGCAACCGGATGAAACCCTGTGGGAATTCTCCGGGGATTACGTTGATTAAAGAATACGGTGATTTGCCTCCGGTTGAATGTTATGCTGGTCAACTGAATCAAGTCTTTATGAATATTATTAGCAATGCCCTTGATGCCTTTGACGGTGAAATAAAAGCCGGAGCAATTACCGCCGAAGATAGCCAGTTTAACCTTAAACCAACAATTTGGATTAGCACTGAGGTTGTAGACAATAATCAAGCCGTGATTCGGATTCGCGATAATGGACCCGGAATGAGCCAAACTATCCGCGATCGGTTATTTGATCCTTTCTTTACTACAAAACCTGTTGGTAAGGGAACAGGATTAGGTTTGTCAATTAGCCACCAAATTGTTGTCGAGAAACATGGTGGTATTCTCAAATGTCATTCTGAACCGGGACAAGGAACAGAATTCTGGATTCAAATTCCGATTAATTAAACTCTATACATTTCAGGAATATATTGACAAAAGACACAATCTGTGAAAGCATAGTTAACTTTTAGACTGGGTGTATGATATAGCAGTAGACACATCGATTAGGACTTTCGGCACCATTGTAGAGACGTTGCATGCAACGTCTCTACATAATGGCGCGTCTCTACATAAATGATGTGTCCTAACCGCTATGGCGGTTGCTATAAATTCCTTCTCCTTTCTCCTTTTGGCAGAATTCATCGACTATTTCCTCCCACCAGGGAACGACTCGACAAGATTTTTCACACAGAGTAAGGTTAGACTCACTCGCCTCTCTGGGAAAATTGTCTAATAATGAACATATAAGATAAGCTTTAAAGTTGGGCTTTGATTCAATCTGAAACGTTAGAACTACTCGAATGGCAACGCCTGTGCCAACACTTGGCAACCTTCGCCGCCACTAAACTGGGCGCGATCGCGGCTCGCCATCTCCATCCTCCCGCCACCTTAACCGAAAGCCTGCACCTGTTGGCGCAGACAAAAGAAGTCTATCAACTCGAATGTCGGTTAACCAGTGGCTGGACCTTTGAGGGGATTCACGATATTGGTGATGCTCTAGAGATTGCACAACGACAAGGGATATTATCAGGAGAAGACTTACTCGCGATCGCGACAACTCTCTTCGGTGTGCGTCGTTTACGGCGTCTCATCGATGATCAAGAGGATATCCCCGTTCTCAACCAACTCGTTGCTGATATCCGTACCTATCCCGAATTAGAACAAGAAATTCATCGTTGTATCGACGAACGCGGGGATGTCACCGATCGCGCTAGTCCGAAACTAGCAGAAATTCGACAACACACTAAATCCCTACGCGATCGCATCTATCAAACGCTCCAGAATATCGTACAACGCCAAGGCGCTGCCCTC
Source organism: Coleofasciculus sp. G3-WIS-01 (assembly GCF_040223135.1). Lineage (NCBI taxonomy): Bacteria > Bacillati > Cyanobacteriota > Cyanophyceae > Coleofasciculales > Coleofasciculaceae > Coleofasciculus > Coleofasciculus sp. G3-WIS-01. The sequence continues at coordinate 18,979 of NZ_JAVJZI010000017.1, read as the reverse complement.
CAGCAACCCTTAATTACTCAACGGGGCGATCGCTTTGTTCTCCCGGTGAAAGCCCCCCAGAAAGACTCGGTTCCGGGTATCGTTCATGACGCTTCCAGTACGGGTGCTACTCTATACATTGAACCTAACGCGATCATTGGACTCGGAAATCAACTCAAAACCTATCAACGACGAGAACAAGCCGAAGCCGAAGCCGTGCGTCGCGTATTAACCGAACAAGTCGCCGCCGTTAAACTAGATCTCGAACAGGTATTAGCCGTCGCCACTCGGTTAGATTTAGCCACCGCCAAAGCCCGATATAGCCTCTGGCTTCAGGCAAATCCGCCGCGCTTCATCGATCCGAATCAACGAGAATCGATTACCCTGCGTCAGCTACGACATCCCCTGCTAGTATGGCAGCATCAGCACGAAGAAGATGCCCCAGTTGTACCCATTACCATCCAGATTCAGCCCCATATAAGAGTTGTGGCGATTACCGGTCCCAATACAGGGGGTAAAACCGTTACCTTAAAAACATTGGGGTTAGCTGCACTCATGGCAAAAGTGGGTTTATTTGTCCCCGCCAAAGAACCCGTAGAATTGCCTTGGTTTGAGCAAATTTTGGCAGATATAGGTGATGAACAGTCTTTAGAGCAGAGTTTATCGACATTTTCCGGTCATATTCGCCGGATTAGTCGGATTTTAGATGGGTTGGAAAATTGTAGAGACGTTCCATGCAATGTCTCTACAGATGGGGGAGAAGATGATTTAGCACAAAGGAAACCAGACACCCCACATCCTACATCCGCCCTAGTCTTACTCGATGAAATTGGCGCAGGAACAGATCCAGCCGAAGGAAGTGCTTTAGCGATCGCACTCCTGAAATATCTGGCAGATCATGCTCAGCTTACCGTAGCCACGACCCACTATGGTGAACTTAAGGCGCTCAAATATCAAGATGAACGATTTGAAAACGCCTCGGTTGAGTTTAATGATGTCACCCTTTCCCCCACCTATCGCCTACTATGGGGAATACCCGGTCGATCGAATGCGTTAACCATTGCCCAACGGTTAGGTTTAAAGTTAGACGTGGTATCCCTGGCTCAAACCTTAGTCGGAAGCAGTTCACAAGAGGTGAACCAGGTAATTTCTGGACTCGAAGCCCAACGGCGTGATCAGGAAACCAAAGCCCAAGAAGCCAACCAACTCCTCCAGCAAACCGAACGTTTGCATCAAGAAGTATCTAGTAAAGCCAAACTCTTGCAGGAGAGAGAACGGGAATTGAAACTCTCCCAAGAACAGGCGGTACAAGACGCGATCGCCCAAGCTAAAGCAGAAATTGCCCAAGTGATTCGCAAATTGCAGCAAGGACCCAAAATCGCTCAAAACGCTCAAAAAGCCACCGATGCGCTGAAGACAATTGAGCAGCGCCATATCCCTAAAACCCCTGCGGCGAAAGCCAAACCAGAATTTAAACCCCAAGTTGGCGATCGTATCCGCATTCCTCGTCTAAATCAAACGGCTGAAGTCTTGACGCCTGCGGATGAAGATGGAGATCTAACAGTACGCTTTGGCTTAATGAAGATGACGGTATCCCTTGCGGATATTGAATCCCTAGAGGGTCAAAAGGCGCATATCCCCGTAAAATCCAAACCCGCATCTACCCCCGCACCAGCCCCCTCATCCCCGCCGACTCCCCCGATTCGCACCGAGAAAAATACGATTGATCTACGCGGATCTCGTATCGCCGATGCTGAAGTCGATTTAGAACAAGCCATTTCCAAAGCCATCGCCTCTGGGGTATTGTGGATTATTCATGGTAAGGGAACTGGAAAATTAAGGGCTGGGGTTCATGAATTCTTAGAACGCCATCCCCTCGTTGATTGGTTTGAATTAGCCAAGCAAGCAGAAGGTGGATCGGGGGTAACGGTAGCTTACCTGAAATAGCTAGATCAGATCACGATATATCGTACCCCTACCACAAAGGAATAATTGATTGGGTAGGGGCACGGCATTGCCGTGCCCTATTATCACCATCGTAGTAGTGTGGCACACCTTAATTTGATTGCCTCATACCCAAAACCTGTAGGGGCGCACCGACGTGCGCCCGTGTCAACTTAAGGTTAAACCGTTACTCAATAAGAGATCCCCCCTAGCCCCCCTTAAAAAGGGGGGAATAATAAACGAATCAAAGTCCCCCTTTTGAAGCAGGGGGTTTTCATTCTCACCAAATATACCACAACAAAAGCAAAATCTTTGCTTCTCAAAACGGTTTCTTATCGACTCTCAATTCTCTCTCTTCAAGTCTATTTTCTATCTTCAACTATCGGGATTAATTAATATCCACAAAAAAGCCTGAATTTCCTACATCTCCTTCATTCCAAGGTTTAGCCTTCTTTTTTTGAAGTTCTCTTTTTTTATTCACCATGGCTTTATTTCATCTATGTTTTGTTAAATTAGCAACATTTTTTGCCAATGTTTTCCTAACCACACCTGTCCTTTACTAATGGATAAAAAACCACAAATTCGGCAAAGGTTCATGATTAAAGTTGTCAACAAAGAGAATTTTTCGGCGACAACACAATCTTTGATTCTTAAATTATCTTCTTGAAAAACTACATCTTTTACCCAATGGACTTGATTTTCAATCCCCCAATGTTGTTGGATTTTTTCGGCGAATATTTGAGCAGGTAATTTTTTGCTGCTTATATAATATAAGGTCTCATTTCCTTCTTTTCTTTCCCGCCATCCTTGTCTTTTTACACTTATTACACGGTGAAGATGTGGATAGTTTTTTATGCCAAGTTTTTGACCATCAAATACAGATACTGTTCGGGTTATTTTTCTTCCATGACTTCCATCTTCCCTTTGATATTCGCTTAAAGGTTTTTCTTTTTCACTTAATTCTTTTAGGCGATTGTACAATTTTATTTGATTCTTCTTTACCGTAATTAAATAATCATTTTTACTCTCAATTATTGTCCGAGTAGTCTTCTGACTACAATGGAGCGCATCTAGAGTAAAAACCTTATTAACTAAACCGCTTTTCTCAATCATAGTGCGGACTTCAGCGTTTTCTGAACTTTCTTGACTCTCGAATGCCTCTGATTTAATGACTAATTGAGTTTCTGGACTATATGCGGATATATTTATCAAAATATTTTGGCAATTATTTTCATAATCAGTTAAAGTGTTTTTCAAATTTTTTCCATCCACTGCGAGCCAATCCTCCCCATCTTTTAGCCAATAATGTTTCTCAACAAAATCTTCAAATATGGCTTTTATTTCTAGGGTGTTAAGACCAATCATCACTCGTCTAATTGTACTATAAGATGGCAAGTTTTCTTGAGGTATGCCCAGCCATTGAATGAGTTTTTCTTTTTCATAAGAGCTAAACTTTGCGATCTGTTGATAATTGACATTCCCCGTCATCAAACCCAAAAAAATAATGGATAAAACTACCCATAATTCGTGCCGTTTTCCTCGTTTGTGGCGAAAATCCTTGACTTTCTTGAATCCTTCAATTATGCTAGTAAGCATGATTTTTTTAAATTGAAAAAAGTGAGCTTTTCTTAATTTTACCGGGAAAAGTTCACTTTTCTTTTAAAGATTCCCCCGGACTTTGAAAACCCCCTGCTTTTGAAGGGGGATTTAGGGGGATCTAAACTGTGAAGTACTGCTAACATCCATAACGGAAGTCAATCGGGGAAAGACTTTAAGATTAAGTTGACACGGATGACCGACGTGCGCCCGTGTCAACTTAAGCGGAAAACCCCAGCAATACCTTGACTCTACCCCACCCTAACCCTCCCCTTATAAAGGGGAGGGAACATTTCCCCCCACCCCCCTCATTCCCCACTACGAGGAGGGGGAAACCAGCGGATGCTTCGCTTTTTTTGCACGGGGGATTAAGGGGGGTTAAGATTAAGGCGACGAGTTATTGATTATTTGCTTTATTGAGACAAAAAAATGACTCAATTGTTCGATGCCTTCATCTCCTACGGACGAGCAGATAGTAAAACATTTGCCCAGAAAATTCAAGCTCGTTTAGACGAAGCCGGATTCAATGTCTGGTTTGACTTCAATGATATACCCTTAGCCGTCGATTTCCAGAATCAAATTGATGATGGAATTGAAAAAGCCACTCACTTCCTCTTCATCATTGCCCCTCATTCAGTCAACTCGCCCTATTGCCTCAAAGAAATCGAATTAGCAATTAAGCTGAATAAACGCATCATCCCCTTGTTACACGTTATGCAAATTAGCCAGGAAACCTGGCAACAACGAAACCCAAATGGCACAGAATCAGAATGGGAAGCTTATAAAGCAAAAGGGTTACATGAAAGCTATCAAAATATGCACCCGACAATTCGCAAACTGAACTGGGTGTATTTCCAAGACGGAATCAACGACTTTGAGCAATCCTTAGCCGATTTAATTAATTTACTCCACTCTCATCGGGATTATGTAGACAAGCATACCCAGCTTTTAATCAAAGCCTTGGAGTGGGAACGCCATCAAAAACAAACTAAATACCTGCTAGTTGGCGAAGAAAAACAGCAAGCTGAAGCTTGGCTGAAGATACGGTTTAAAGACGAGCAACCGCCTTGTACACCTACGGATTTGCATTGCGAATATATCACCGAAAGTATCAAGAATGCCAATAACTTAATGACTCAGGTGTTTATCTCATACACCAATGAAGATCGGGCAACAATGGAGAAAATTCGCAATAGCTTGAGGCGGGAAAGTATTACAGTTTGGACGAATACGACAGATATTCAAACGGGAGAAGCGTTTGAGGAGGCAATTAAGCGAGGAATTGAACAGGCGGATAATGTGGTTTATCTGCTCTCGCCTGACTCAGTAAATTCAGATTATGCTCAGCGTGAACTCGACTATGCTGTATCGCTGAATAAACGGATTATTCCTTTGTTAGTGCGAGAAACACCACCGGAACAGATACCGTTAGCGCTGCGGGATTTGCAGTATATTGACCTGACGGACAATGTAAAGGAAGAGGATTATTATCTGGATGAAAGCCAACTGTTGAAGATTTTGCAGCAGGATGCGGCTTACTATAATGAGCATAAAATATTACTCACCAAAGCCCTGAAATGGAAGCGGCAGCACGAGAATCCCAGCATTCTGTTGCGGGGGTATAACTTACACAGTGCAGAAACATGGTTGAAGGTGGCAAACAAGAGAACTCAGCATTTGCCGACACCGTTAATTGAAGAATTTATTGATGAAAGTTTACGACAACCGCCAGCCATATCTCTAGATGTATTTATTTCCTATTCTCGTGCCGATGCCGATTTTGCTAGAAAACTCAATGATGAACTACAACTACAGGGTAAACGGACGTAATTTGACCAGGAAAGTATTGCATCGGGAGCGGATTTTGCCCAGGAGATTCATGGCGGAATTAAATCCTGTGATAATTTCTTATTTATTCTTTCCCCTCGTTCTGTAAATTCACCCTATTGTGCGGCGGAGGTGGAGTATGCGGCAGGGTTGAATAAGCGCTTTGTTACCGTGCTGTATCAGCCCGTAAATTCAGAGGAACTGCATCCAGAGTTAGCCAAAGTGCAGTGGATTGATTTTAATCAGAACCAGCGGGATTTTAATGTCAATTTTCGACAATTGGTGAGAACTCTGGAGACAGACAGGGAACATTTACACCAGCATACCAAATGGTCACAGCGAGCGATTGAATGGCAGGAGAAAGGAAAGAGTCCTGACTTGCTGTTGCGGGGGAGTGAATTGGCAATCGCTCAGGCATGGTTACAGGAGACTCAAGGGCAGAAGAAAAAGCCAGGGGTAACGGAGTTACAGAAGGCGTATATTGGCAAAAGTGGGGGACATAAGCGCAGAAATCGGCTGTTGTTGACGGGGGCAGTTGTCTCGGTGATGGGGGTAGTAACGTTTCTTTGGTTGGACGCTCGACGGCAAGCCACTACTGCAACACTGCGGGAAAATGCTGCTCGCGCTCAGTTGTTGCTACCAATCGAGCCAGTGGAAGCCCTGGTTCGGGCAATCAAGACAACGGGTGAGAGCAAATCGTCATTATTTACATCCAAGACGATCCAACCGTGGAAATTGCTGGACAGTCTTGGAATATCCTCTGTTGGGACGGGAGTCTGCATGGAGAGGCGGCTGCGGTGATGGATGCTTGTGAAAAGGCTGTAGCACTTGCGCCTGAAAATGGAGAGTTTCGGGATAGTCGCGGCATTGCCAGAGCGCTGACGGGGGATAAACAAGGAGCGATTGAGGATTTTCAGGCATTTATAGAATCGACTAATTGGGAGGAAGGCAAAAAACAACGGCAAGGCTGGATTGATGCCCTCAAGGCGGGGAAGAATCCTTTCACAGAGGAGGAAATTGAGGAATTGTTAAGGTAGTTACCAATCCGTATCCGGGGAACGCTACCCCCGTTATAACCCAGTCCGCGCAGGCGGACTTTGTTTGTGTAGCAGCGATTTCAATCGCCTCCTCAAAAAGGGATTGTGCTCCTCAATTCTGCGCCAAGGAAACTTAGGGTACACTCTAAAAGTCGTGTTTCTCTATTGGTAACTACATCCACCCGCCTGATTTAATTTCTTACTCTAAAGTTATGCGCTCTACCCTAAAGACGCCAACATCGTCTCACGCTTGGCAGTATTTGCCCTTGGCTCAAGTGCCAGACTCTCTGCAACTGGATAACATTAAAACCCAGTTGGACTTAATCTTAATGGCGCTGGAAGCCCTGGCGGGTATTGGTTCTGAAGCAATGCTGCAAGCGGCGGCTGACTTGAATTTAGAGTCAGTGGTGTCCGATCGCGTCGGGTTATGGCGTCTGCGTCAGTCTAACCCCCAGCGTAAAAGTTCAGGGGGGCGTAAAAAGTTGGATGTGGAAGAAGCGCGATCGCTCGTTTTGATTATTTGCCACCTAGCTAAACAGCATCAGGAACTCATTCGTCGGGCTCTAGCCCTTTTGGAACAAATGACTGAACAAAATAGTGAACCCCATCGTACTGCTTTGTTAGGCGATTATCTCGATACATTTATCAACACCTATCAGGAACGGATGGAGCAAAGAGACAATGTATCCATGGATTTACTCAATCAACTGGCATTCAAATTACTCATTGATTTACTCTTTTACAGTGATTCTCATGGTCATCGGCGTCTCTGGTTAGCCTTATTAGGTTCAGCATCTGCGTAAGTTTTGAGTGTGTTGCGGGTTTAGGGACTAACATTGATTGTTATCCTTAACTTGACGGCAAAACCCGCCCTTTCTGTGTAGGGGCGGGTTTAGGGACTAACATTGATTGTTATCCTTAACTTGGCGGCAAAACCCGCCCTTTCTTCAAGTGCAAGAATTCTTTGACTAATGACAAATGACGAATAACAAATAACAATGCCTAGCTCAGTTCTACACCGCTATACTCCACCCACCTGTACTCTAGAAATTGTGGCAAAAACTTCACCCCTGTCGCGATGGGTGGGGAAATCTGTTGTGAAGGACTTACGTTTTGAGTTGCATTTTGACGATCCCCGACAGCCTGATGAAAAGCTGATTACCATAAAAGGCGATCGCACGGAACTTGATGTCTTATATGAGGCAGTTAGCCAATACATACAAAACTTCCTCAACGCTTCTCCCCAACCATTACCCTGGACTAAATTAACGCCTTCTGTACAACCTGATCATCCAGACGCATCCAAATCTATTGCCCAACACTCAACGTCTCCTATCTCCTTAGTTTCCTCGGCTCAACCTCAAGAAACTCAAGAGTCTGAAATACCATCCACCAAGTTACAACCCTTAAAACCATGGACATTACCCTTAGGCATTACCCTAAAACCCAAAGGGCTAGTTACCCATGAATTATTTCTCGGTCAACTAGCAAACGAAGACTCTGGATCAGTAGTGTACTTAAGTGTCCTACAACTATTCGATTTAGCCACAGCTTTAGATGACTATGCGGCAGAAATTTTAGCCTTACCCAATCTTAATCGCGCCGGTACAGCCAAAGTCCTACCCCTTTGGACAAAAGCCGCCGCCGCCCTCGTGTTAGCCGTAGGATTAACCACGGCGGGTGTGAGATGGTTCAATCAATCCCAATTAACTCAGCAAACCGCAACCTCAACCCCCAATCAAGCCTCAGATTCAGCCGAAGAAGTCCCCTCAAACCTGGCTCAAGTACCGCCACTACCCACAACCTCACCCTTACCTTCGCCGCCTGCGCCGATTCCGACTCCAACCATACCGCCCTCCTTAGCCAACGCTCCCACATTACCTCCCCCCCAACCCGTTCAACCCCCAACACCATCGGCTCAAAGTTCATCGCCAGCACCAGTAATCCAACGTCCAGAAATTTCCATCGCGCCTCCACCCCAGCGCCCTCCTGCTCAACCCGCGCCGAGTACAGCCGCATCTCCCACTCCACCCCCTACCCAGCCCAGTCGCCTTCCAGCGCCCCCTAGCAATACCCAAAGGGCACCTCGTTCGACCAAAATACCTGCAACACCCCCACCTCTGCCCGTATTTCCCCCTCTTGATGTCACTCCGGCTACACCGGAACTCCCAGGAGCAACAAGTCGTTTGCCTGTTCTCACCCCTCCTCCTTCTCTCTCAATAGAGACAGAGCCAACCGAGTTGGGTAATACTAATGAAGCAGCGAGGGATAGACTCTTTGACACGATTCCCCAAGTCGCACAGGCAAGAAACTATCTGCAACAGCGATGGCAACCGCTAGAGGACTTGACAAAAGCGCTAGAGTATCGGCTATTTATCGCCCCAGATGGTTCCATTGAACGGATTATTCCTCTGGGAGGAGCCTCACAAGTTCACATTGAACAAACCGGTATTCCGTTAGTAGGCAAACCTTTTGTTTCACCCGTTGAAGGAGACAGGAATCCCATAATTCGGGTTGTACTTAATCCTGATGGTCAAGTTGAGACATTTTTAGAGCCAATGCGTTAATCTGCTCAAAAATAATCCCAATTCATTAATACCAAGTTGCATTCAAAGATATAACGTTCTCTCCCCCTGCTTCCAGACGCGCCATGGCGCGTCTCTACATTGCCTCCCCTGCCTCCCCTGCCTCCCCTGCCTCCCCTGCCCCCCCTGCTTCGCCTGCTTTTCCATCCGAAATGGAACTATACTATGGGGAATTAGGAATGGGAAAACCCCACACAGGAGAATTCCCTCATTCCCATTGCCCACTACCTAAACTACAATGCGCGTTTTACTCCTTTATCCCCAGTTTCCCAAGTCCTTCTGGTCTTTTGACAAAGCCATCGAACTGGTTGGACGCAAGGTGACTCTGCCGCCTTTGGGTATGATTACAGTGGCAGCGATATTACCTCAGACTTGGGAATTCCGTCTGGTAGACCGGAATGCGAGGTTAGAAACCCAGGATGATTGGGATTGGGCAGATTTGGTCATTGTATCCGGGATGATTGTGCAAAAACCTGATTTGTTGCATATCATTCGGGAAGCCAAGCGGCGCGGGAAGACAGTTGCAGCCGGAGGTCCCTACTTTACCTCTGTACCCGATACAGCATTACAAGCTGGGGTCGATTTTCTAATTTTGGATGAGGGGGAAATTACCTTACCCAAGTTTGTCGAAGCGCTGGAACGCGGAGAAACCTCTGGCGTATTGCGTTCTGATGGACAAAAGCCGGATGTCACCAATACCCCGATTCCTCGTTATGACTTACTGAATTTAAGCGACTACAGTGATATGTCGGTACAGTTTTCTAGAGGCTGTCCGTTTCAGTGTGAGTTTTGTGACATTATTGTCCTCTATGGGCGCAAGCCGCGCACGAAAAGCCCAGCACAACTACTCGCCGAATTACAACGACTCTATGACTTGGGGTGGCGGCGTTCCATTTTCCTCGTGGATGATAACTTTATTGGCAATAAGCGGAACGTTAAGCTATTACTGCGAGAACTAGGACCGTGGATGGCAGAACACGGCTATCCTTTCCGCTTAAGTACAGAAGCTTCCGTCGATTTGGCACAGGATCAGGAATTGCTAGATCTGATGATAGCGGCTAACTTTACGGGTGTGTTTTTGGGAATTGAAACACCAGATACGGAGAGTCTATCCCTCACCCAAAAATTCCAAAATACTCGCAACTCCCTGATGGAAGCGGTACAAACCATTAATCGCACTGGACTGCGGGTGATGGCAGGGTTTATTATTGGCTTTGATGGGGAAAAACCCAAAGCAGGCGATCGCATTATCGAGTTTGTAGAAGCTACAGCCATCCCCCAAGCCATGGTGAGTATGCTTCAGGCTCTGCCCAATACGGCGTTATGGCATCGACTTAAGCGAGAGGAGCGTCTGTTAGAAGAAGATAAGGAAGCGAATATTCACCAAGGAACCCTAATTAATTTTATCCCCACTCGTCCTGTAGAAGAACTCGCTCGCGAATATGTCAGTTGTTTCTGGGAATTGTACGAACCCCACCGTTATCTGGGGCGAGTGCATCGCCATTTCCTCCAGATGCAACCCACGCCGCACAAGCGCAAATTTAAGATACCAGACTGGATGACTCTGCGGGCGCTATTAATTATTATGTGGCGACAGGGAATTAAGCGTTCCACTCGGTTCCAATTTTGGCGTCAATTATTTTCCATTTTGCAAAACAATCCCCGCATCTTTGAGCGTTATATTGTCAATTGCGCTCATCTAGAGCATTTTCTGGAGTATCGTCAAATCGTCCGGGATAATATTGAAGCACAATTAGCGGAGTATTTAGCGGAACAAGCCAAGGTTTCTGCTGAAGTGAGAGAAACCGAATTAGTCAGCTAAATTGGCTATTGGCGTGACACAGCTAAAATTGCAGATTAGATTTGACGATTGAATCGGGCACACGTCAGTCATTGGTGTCAACTTAAGGTTGGAACCCTTACTTAATAAGAGATCCCCCCTAGCCCCCCTTTGAAAGGGGGGAAAAGGGGGGAACCAGAAATTAATCAAAGTCCCCCTTCAAAAGGGGGAAGCCAAAGGATGCTTCGCTTTTGTTCCATGGGGGATTTAGGGGGATCTAAACTTTGAGCGCTAGTTATACAAAGTCTTAAGTTGACACCCATGACGTCAGTGCGCCCCTACAGTGGCTGGATGTTAATCTATCAAACTAGATGTGCTACAGCACTACATTAAAATCTGCTTACCCGTGCATAGTGTAAATGGTATCAGTTCAACCCAGCTTAGGTGAAATTGAACACCTAGACTCTAAATTAGCAAAACATTTCAACAGCAAGTTAATTGTCCATGAGCAGCTTAACCGCTCCCTGGTTAGTTATCAAGCCAATAAAACTCGCTCAATATATCGGTGGTATAAGTATAAGGAAGCCTTTTCTGCTGCTTTGGTGAACTATCTATTGCAGCGTTATGAGATTACTAACGGCACAATATTAGATCCATTCGCTGGGAGTGGTACAGCCCTATTTGTCGCGAGTGAAATGGGTGTCAATGCCCAAGGAATTGAGTTACTGCCCATTGGTCAAGAACTCATTACCATTCGGCAATTAATAGCCTCCAACCTTACTACTGATGATATCGCTACTTTAACCCATTGGTCAACAACACGACCCTGGGAAAAGGTTGAGAGTATCTGCTATATTCCAGAATTACGAATTACTAAAGGAGCTTATCCCGAAGCAACTCGAAACGCAATTGAACAATACATGAGCGCATGGCAATGTGAAAATAAACAAGTTCAGGCTATTTTGCGCTTTGCCTTACTTTGTATTTTAGAATCGGTGAGTTACACGCGCAAGGACGGTCAATATTTGCGCTGGGATTATCGCTCCAACCGGAAACCCGCAAAGAAACCTTTTAATAAAGGGAAAATCCCCAGTTTTGCTGAAGCAATTTGCAGTAAACTCAATGAAATTGTTGCTGATTTGCAGCCTCAGCATGAACAGCTTGAACTTTTTTCGGTAGAGAAGAAACTAGGTGAGATTAAGCTTGACAAGGGTTCATGCCTAGATTTAATGCCAAGGTTACCAGATAGTTCATATCATGCTATTTTAACTTCGCCTCCCTATTGTAATCGCTACGATTACACAAGAACTTATGCATTAGAATTAGTATTGTTGGGCATCAAAGAGCAGGAACTATTAAACTTGAGACAACAAATGCTAAGTTGTACCGTTGAAAATCGCCCCAAAGATTTACTCCAAATTAATCCTCACTGGCAATCCGCGATCGCGGCGGCTGAGCAACAGGAATTATTACAAGCTATCTTGAACTATTTAGATGACCAAAAAGCACAGGGAATTTTAAATAACCAGGGAATTCCCCGTATGGTTCGCGGCTACTTTTATGAAATGGCTTGTACAATCGCTGAATGTGCGCGAGTTTTGAAATTTAATGCTCCCTTGATCATGGTGAATGATAATGTTCGCTATGCTGGGGCGAGTATTTCAGTGGATTTGATTCTTTCAGACTTAGCCGAAAAACTGGGATTTGATGTTGAAACTATTCTCGTTTTACCCAATGGTAAAGGCAATAGTAGTCAGCAAATGGGCGCTCATGGGCGAGAACCATTGCGTAAGTGTATTTATGTGTGGAGAAAATGCTGATGACAACGGATAAGCCCTATTGTCAGCATTTAAATTCTAGTGATGACTTAGTGACTCCTTATGCAGCAATTCGATCTGGTTTTGTCGCTTTAGCTTTAGAAAAAAATCGACGAGCTACACCCTTTGTCGAGCAAGCAAGAGTTTTGAAAGCGGCTGCATCTAGAACCAAAACCCCTATCGAGTTAGCTGATGTTGAGGACATACAACCTGCCTTATTAACAGCAGCAGGAGTTTCAGATAAAGCGGCGGGTTATCTAGATCCTCAAGATAAAATGGCAGCAATTCGGGGATTAATCGAAAATTTCCTTGAGCCAGCAGGTGCAAATTTTATTGAGGAGTTAGTCTTTCGATTTCTGCTTATACGAGGAGATACCCTTGGCGGTTCCATGCGGAATGTTGGTGGAATCTTAGCCCAACGGAAGTTAACTCGTATGTTGCTATCTACTTTGACTGTTGCAGGTAAATCTTATCAGTGGCTACATTCAAGAACGAATCAATGGCTGCAAATGACTGATGAAGATGTAGACATTGAATTGCAATTAAAAGGGTTAAGTTGGAAAAATAATCAGCAAAGCCGGACTCTTATCTATAACTTAACTGTGCCTTTTATAAGAAACAATGTAGATTTATGCTTGTTAAGCTGTAGTCCCCAAGAGTTGGCGACAAAAAAATTGGCTAAAGCAACCTATAAACTTCCTACTGTTTACCTGGCTCTCGGAGAACTAAAAGGCGGCATTGATCCGGCTGGTGCTGATGAACATTGGAAGACAGCTCGTTCAGCACTCTACCGAATCAATCAAGCATTTATGACTCGTGAACTAAAACCGCATACCTTCTTTATTGGAGCCGCGATCGCTAAGGCAATGGCAGGTGAAATCTGGCGTCAGCTACAGGAAGAAACGCTGACAAATGCAGCTAACTTAACAGATGAAGATCAACTGGCTTCTATATCACGTTGGCTATGTAGTCTTTAAGTGTATCTCATCGAACTGAAAACGGCTGTGTAAGTTGAGTAACCTGTAGGATGCAGGCAAGTCGAAATATGTTGATTCCGATTTTATTTCAAAACTTAATCCTGTAGACTGATTGTCAGCCTGAGAAATCCCTGTCATTATTAAATTATTTCTTATAGTAAATATAGAAGCATTTAGTTAAGGGATTAGATTACTGCTGATTCCTGACTCCTAGACTAACCTCAATTCCAAGCCTATCAGTATAAATCATGTTCTCCTTAACTCAAAACAGCTCTCGACAACGTGACATTCTAGAAGTCGTCTTCCGCAATGGTTGGGAGTACATGCGAAGACTTCTAACCGGTAGCAAGACTGACAAACCACAATTACCTCCCCCAGAGGTGCTGCGTAACGTGCTAACAGAATTGGGACCGGTTTATGTGAAGCTAGGACAATTGCTGAGTACCCGTCCCGATTTGTTACCCGCCGATTATATTGATGCTCTCTCGGAACTCCAAGCTAGAGTACCACCTGTGGCGTGGAGTGAGGTTGAAGTGTTGCTGCGAAAACAACTACGACAACCCTTAGAAGAAACCTTTGCCAAAATTGATCCCAGAGCCGTTGCTGCGGGTTCTATAGCCCAAACCCATCGAGCTACCTTAAAAAATGGTCAGGAGGTGGCGTTGAAAGTTCAGCGTCCAGGAATCGATAAGGTTGTGCCTCAGGATATCGCGATAATTAAAAGTTTAGCCGATTTAGTCTCGCGCACCGATTTTGGACAAGACTATGATGTCGTGGCTTTGGCGGAGGAGTTTGCCAACGCCCTAGAAGCCGAACTCGATTTTACCAAAGAAGCCAGCTATACTGACCAATTACGGCGCAATCTTTCCAGAAGTCGCTGGTTTGACCCAACGCAAATCGTGGTTCCCGCTATTTATTGGGAGTTGACGACACAGAAACTGATGGTGATGGAATGGTTAGAGGGTAAACCCATTCTCGAAGCCCAGTTTTCGGTAGAGCAAAATGGCGCGGATAGCAAAACTGAGATGGAACAGCGCAAAGAAATTACGACGCTGTTATTTCGTGCCTTTTTTCAGCAACTCTATGTGGATGGTTTTTTCCATGCTGATCCTCATCCGGGCAACTTATTCTACCTCCAAGATGGTCGCGTAGCGCTTTTGGACTGCGGAATGGTTGGGCGTTTAGACCCACGTACCCAGCAAATTTTAACCGAAATGTTACTCGCGATCGTGGATTTAGATGCTCAACGCTGCGCCCAGTTAACGCTGCAACTGTCTGAGTCCGGTCAACCCGTACTCTTATCGCGGTTGGAAAATGACTACGATCGCATGCTGAGAAAATACTACAACCTCAGCGTCTCACAAATCAACTTCAGTGAGGTCTTTTATGAAATCCTAGAACTTGCCCGAAATAACCGAGTTCGCTTACCCAGTAATATGGGATTATATTCCAAGTGTCTCGCCAACTTAGAAGGGGTGGCTCGTACTTTTAATCCAGAGGTGAATCTCCTCGACGAAATCAAACCCTTGATGACCGATTTATTTCGGCGTCAGCTTTTGGGTTCAAATCCCTTGCAAACCTTTCTCCGAACTGCTCTGGATATCAAAAGCCTCTCGTTGCAATCTCCCCGTCAGGTGGAGTTACTTCTTGACCGAATCACCTCAGAAACCTTAAAGTGGAATATCATAATTCGAGATATTGACCCTCTGCGCCGGAGTCTGGATGATTCAGCCAATCGGCTTTCATTTAGTATTTTGGTAGGGTCTTTGATTATGGGTGCCGCGATTATCTCCACAGGAGCGCAAACAAGTCAGCTTTCACTGTTGAGTAATGTCCTATTCGGTGTTGCCAGTTTTTTAGGGCTGTGGTTAATTGTCAGCATTCTTAAGTCAGGACGATTGAAGTGAACAGTGAACAGTTAACAGTTAACAGTCAACAGGGAACGGTCAACAGGGAATAGGGAATAGGGAATAGGGAATAGTCAACAGTCAACAGTCAACAGGGAATAGAAAAAGAGTATTGACACTCCCACGGCTCAAAGCGCGTGGGATTCTGTATTCAACGATAAGCTATAGAAATTTTCTCCCCCTGCTCCCAGACGCGCCATGGCGCGTCTCTACATTGCTCCCCCTGCTCCTGATAACTGATAACTGATAACTGATAACTGATAACTCCCTCATCTCCCCCAGTTACCCTTAATCCCCCGCCTCCGGAGAGGGTTGAAGCTTTAAGGCTTGCTGGAGTTGAGCAAGTTCATCGCGATGGGCGATAACAGTAACTAAGCTTTGTGTACCCGGTTGTGGACTCTCTAAAGGTTCAACTTTTAGGAACACCTGTTCATCGCGTCCCGCACCTTTCCAGTAAAAAATGCCAGCAACAGGAGCCAGCAAAACTAACCCCAGGAAAACCTGGGTCAACGTTGGGTAAAGTACGGAGAGAACCAAAGATAAGCAAAGAATACCGCAGGCAGCGAGTGCTGTCAAAAAGATAGCCAGAAACCAACTCGGTCGCACAAAACCCTGAAATGTCACTTGACCCGTGGCTGGGTCAACAGCAGCTACCCGGTATGCCCTTTGATCAAAATAGTTCTGCAACCGTTCTAAGAGGGAGGCTTCGGGTTCTTGGGCAATGAGTTGAACTTTTTGAGTTCGGTCTTTAACCGAAGCACGGATGAAAAAGAACAAACCTACTGCTAACAATAGAGTCAGCAGGAATGTGGAAGACAGAATTGGTGTACTCACAGATATTGACCAACAACAGGTATCCTTGGCTTACCACTTTACTGGGGTGAACCGATTATGATTGAACAGTTGAGCTGTAAGAGACTCAACAGCTCCCCTGTCGTTGACAATAATAACTCATTTAGCAAAAGAACCCGTACATGACGGCAGAAACTGACCATCAGTTCACCCCACAAACCCGTGTTTGCACTGAACTTGAGTTGGGGAAAGGTTATTACTGATGGTGTAATTCTGCCGAAATGTGCTATATTGCTTCTTTCCCCTGAGTAATATAGCCACGCCAAAACCCTGCTAGTTGGCGGGCTTTATCCCGCCAATCGCTAGAGATCTGATACGTCCTGCGGGGGCGTCCTCGTCCTTCCACTTTTTTCCAATACCCAGTGATTGCCCCAGCTTCTTCCAAAAATTTTAGGGCGCTGTACAGAACTGTATCAGACAGTCGATAGGTTGGGTATTCGTGTTCGAGTTGTTGGATCAAGTGAGTGCCATAGGAGTCCCCTTCTATGAGGACAGACAACACATAGCATACAGCTAATTCCTTGTTGAGATAGTTGGGAGGAGGGTCTTGAAAAAACTGATAGATATCCTCAAATTTCATCTGCATAGTCCGCCCCCTGAAATGTCACTTGACCCGTAGCTGGGTCAACAGCAGCTACCTGGTATGCCCTTTGATCAAAATAGTTCAGCAACCTTTCTAGGAGGGATGCTTCTGGTTCTTGGGCAATGAGTTGAACTTTTTGGGTTCGGTCTTTAACAGAAGCACGGATGAAAAAGAACAAGCCCACCGCTAACAATAGAGTTAGCAGGAATGTAGACGACAGGATGGGTGTACTCACTGATATTAACCTAAGCCAGGTATCCTTTGCTTACGACCTATAGCATAGCAGGATACATCTAACAGGACAATTTGAAAACAAGTTTTCTCTCATCGGCAATTCATCCCATCCCTAAAAGCGAAGGTTTTCTTGCCGAATTCAGATAACTCGTTTAGCCAAAGAACCAGACATGACAGCAGAAGCTGACCACCAGTTCACCTAACCAACCAGTGTTTGCACCGAATGAAGTCAGGGAAAGGTAGTAACTGATGGTGCAAGTCTGCCGCAATGTGCTATATTGCTTCTTTCTCCTGAGTAATATAGCCACGCCAAAACCCTGCTAGTTCACGGGCTTTATCCCGCCAATCGCCAGAGATCTGATACATACGACGCGGGCGTCCTCGTCCTTCCACTTTTTTCCAATACCCAGTGATTGCCCCAGCTTCCTCCAGAAACTTGAGGGCGCTGTAAAGAACTGTATCAGACAGTCGATAGGTTGGGTATTCGTGTTCGAGTTGTTGGATCAAGTGAGTGCCATAGGATTCCCCTTCTATGAGGACAGACAACACATAACATACAGCTAATTCCTTGTTGAGATAGTTGGGAGGAGGGTCTTGAAAAAACTGATAGATATCCTCAAATTTCATCTGCATAGTCCGCTGAATATCCCAGTAGGTCAAATTTGCATGGGACAGTTTTCCTAAAACTAACCATGGTTTCAACACCCTGAAAATTTTCGGTGCAATGTATCGATGAATAACGAGCAATCTTAGCTTGCTCATTCCTCTGGTACTTTATAACCTCAAACTATTGAGGTCGTCTAATGCACTCGTTAGTTTGGTGACGGCAGATGCAACAACACTGAATAATCTCCATCAATTTTAGCTAAGTAATGGAGTAATTCTCCAAAAACATCTAGGCTTTCTAGTCCAGTTCAAGGGAAAATCGTCCCCTCAGTGTGAACCCGATTGCGCGATCGCATTGCCAGCATTAATAATTTCTACTAGCTTATGGAGCAATAGTCCGCAATATTTTGTTTTCAATTCCTTAACGTTTTCCCAAAAGGGGTTTCAGACCGTCCTTATTTCACTGCTAAGAGATGCTACCCTATTCCGGAGGGGGTCTGGGAAACGTTAGTTAAACACCCAGTTCTGGATTCGTATGCCAAACTTCTTTAATAATCTTACCCGTTTGATCGAAGTCAGCCTGGTAAGACATTGACCAAACCACCATCAGTCCTTGATCGGACTTGGCAGTGATCTGAATTTGGGCTTTAACGGTGCGATCGCGCCGATGCAGATCCAGTACCTGAAAGTCTTTAATATCATACTGGCGGAAAAAGTCCTGCCAAGCTGAGTAGATGGATTGTCCCTGATACGTCTGATTTACATCAGGCACACTGTAGGAGCGCTTGAGGACAGCATGATCACTGTAGCCATAGATTAACAGATCGGGATTAGCCGTTGCGATCGCCTGCCAGTGTTCTTGAGCCGCAGATAGGGGATTAGCACTGACCTGAGTTTTATAGAAAGACAAGCTACAGACTAAAGCGATGGCACAAATGGCGTAGGATAAATGTTGTTTCCCAGTTGGTTCCATACGCTTCCTCCATGAGCTGACGTGATGATTAGGTTCCCACCGTATGGTTAAGGCAGGGCAAACATACCTGCTCTCTCACAGACGCCTAACCTCCATTAAAAGTTCACGGCGGAATAACCGGGAAGTCAGGAAATATAAGTACGTAAGCAACCCCGGTCTAAAGACACGGAGCTTTAGCCAAATAAGTTAAAGCTGTGCTTACCAGCCTAAGTGCTAAGCGCACTACGTTATCGGCAAGTGTTAAAGACCTACCTGCGGATGCGATAGCCAGTTTGCTGCTCT
>NZ_JAVJZI010000075.1:0-14482 GCF_040223135.1 Coleofasciculus sp. G3-WIS-01 | reverse complement strand
CGTGCGCCCAATTTCACCGTCAAATCTATCCCACAATTTTAGCTGTGTCAGTCCAGTAGTGGCGTGGCACACCTAAAATGGTAGATTAGTATTGTAGGGGCGCATGGCGTGCGCCCAATTTCACCGTCAAATCTATTCCACAATGTTAGCTGTGCCAGTCCAGTAGTAAATCTATTTTTATCGCCATGTCGTCAAACTTTCTCAAGTTTATTGAGCTTATCTTTGAAAGTTTTATCCGTTAATTCAGGCATTTGTTTTTGTTTAACCACTCTGGCGGGAAAGGTTCTATCAAGTGACTGAGACAAGGTTCCGTATGCAGTCAGTTTGGCTATAAATCAGTAACTGAAATTTGCTTGATTCTCATAAGTGTTTTCCTGAACCGCTAAAGTAAACGCAATTGATTCTTTTGATTCCCTTTTCCTACCTGACTCGATTCCTGTTTATCATCTCCAGCCTCCTCTAGCTCTAACCAACTATCCCCTTGCCCATCTAACAAATATTGCGCGGCTTCTAACATATCTGCGGCAATATCTTTTAAATTATCCTGACTCTCTAAATACGTCTTCAGCGCATCCATGGGGTTCATGCCGCTACCCACACCCAATTCTGGCAAACGCGGACGGGCTAACTGACTGACTAATTCTGGACGAATTGTATAACTGTGCGCTTCACTCAAAGCTTGGTGAATTTTACTGTTATCAATTAAATCCAACTGATCAGAGCGCACCTGATAAATCAGCCGAACGACAACCTCGTTAATTGCTTTTTTCTGAATTACTTTAAGTAATGCCGCTTCTGGATCAGTTTCCTCAGCTAGATTCACGCTAATCGTGCAAAATGGACGTACAGGTAAAGGACAAAACTGCCACTGAACCTTACCTTTTTCTAACTCAATTAAAACATAACCCTTATCTTCCTTTTCTTCACTAAAATCAACCCGTTCAATACTACCCGGATAAACGACGGGCGGGTTATTAGATGGATTGAGATTTTGGTGGCGGTGGACATGTCCTAATGCGACATAATCAAAACACGATCGCGCCATCAGGGATAGGGGAATAGTAAAGCCTTTACCCACGGCTAAAAAACGCTCTGCCCCAAAACTAGCCCGATCTGCCATTAAATGGGCTAATAGAATAGTTGGCACTTGGGAATCCAGCCGCCGAATTTCTCCTTCTAAAATAGGTTCAAGGCGCTGAATTAATAACTCGTTCACCTCACCTAAGGCTAACCCTTCTGTTTCCGGGCGCGTCAGTAAGCTAGAACGAGTTAACCAGGGTAAGGTAATGACTTGTACTAAACCATTACGAGTTTGAATCAGGTGAGTTGCCAAAGTATCCCCAACAATAAATCCCGGCACACCTAGGGTACGATAAATACATAAACTCGCGCCCCCATTTCCTTGAGAATGTTGGTCATGATTACCTACTAGCAATACACTGGGAATTTCTGCATCGACTAAGCGGCGAAATTGAGTGGCAAAGGCTTCTTGTACGTAAGGCGGTGGTGTGGCGTCAGGAAAAGCATCGCCACCAAATAGGACTAAATCCACGGGTTCAGCAATGGCGCGATCAATACATTGAGATAAGGTATTGACAAAATCTTCTAGTCGTGTATTTAAACCCGTTTCTGGATTCGTTCGCCCGTGGGAGAAGCCGCTACCTAAATGGATATCTGACAGGTGAAGAATCTTAATCATAAGCAAAAACAGTTAAAACAGTTTTGATTTTGTTGGGGCGGGTTTCACGACTAACATTTTTTGTCATATCTGGGTTGGGGTTTCCAGTTGAGCGATCGCGCCTTGTAACTACTGTCAGCCTTCTTCCCAGTGCTGCAAGGTTTAAGAACACCATACCCTACGGGCGAAGTGAAGGGTCAAAACTTCCCCAATCCCTAAGTGTGTAGACCCGTACTAGCGTGGCACACCTAAAATGGTGGATTAGTATTGTAGGGGCGCACGGTGTGCGCCCAATTTCACCGTCAAATCTATTCCACAATTTTAGCTGTGTCAGTCCAGTACCTGAAAATATCGGTCAAAATATAAGTAAACCGCGATAATACCTGTAAATACGTAAGTTACACAAGGAGTTTACATGAGCAACACAAGTAACTTTCGCCAAGCCATTCGCAATGCTCAGGGTCAAGCCCTAGTCGGTCCCAATGTCATAGCCAATGCCCTACCCTACGTCGGCGGTGGATTGGTTTTAACGGCTGTCGGCACCTACGGTGGTTTGAATGTTCTTGCCACAAACCCAGGGATATTCATGACCACCTTCTGGGTTGCCCTGATTGCTGAATTAGCCCTATTTTTCGTCGCCCGTGGTGTGGCGGAGAAAGGCAATAACAGCACGGCATTGCCCCTGTTGGCGACCTATAGCCTACTTTCAGGTTATACCCTCAGTGGTATCGTCTTTGTTGCCCTCGGCACATCGGGGGTAGGGATTCAAGGGATTGGCATCGCTGCCCTCAGTTGTGGTATCACCTTTGTCGCTGCCCGTCAAATTGGCTCGAATCTCTCAGATCAAGATGGGATGGCGTTAACCCAAACCGTTCAACTGGGTATCATTGCCTTGTTGGTGGTGTTGGTAGGTCAGCTTATCTTGAGCTTTTTTGGCGTCTATACCCCTAGCTGGATAGAAATAGGCATCTCTGGCATTGGTGTATTGCTGTTTGTCGGTGCGGCGGTGGTGGATTTTTACATTTTGCCCCGCACTTATCGCAATGAGCAGTATCTGCCAGCCGCATTGTCAATGTACTTGACCTACATCAACTTGTTTATCTTTATTTTGCGGTTGCTGATTGCTTTGAATCGCGACTAATTGACTAACCCTATCCCACGCCTTTTCAAGCGTGGGATACCTATCATTGGTCTAGTGGGATTAAATTTTCTGTTTACCAGAAAATTGGGTTTAAAGCCTTGCCCTTTTCGGGCTGCTTTTATAAATCGTCCTGACGCTTTTTAAAAGTTAATGTATCATGCTGGTAGGAGGTGATGCAAGTGTTTAATTTAACCTACGAGTACAAACTCAAACCAACGTCTAGTCAAATTGCCATTTTTCAAGATTGGCTAGAACAATGCCGGCGCGTATACAACTATGCGTTAGCCGAAAGAAAAGATTGGTATCGTTCCCGTAGTTGCCGAATTAACGCTTGTTCCCTCCATTGCGAATACATCATCCCGGCTAATGCGCCGCGTCCAACTTATGCTAGTCAATGCCGTGGATTAACCGCATATCGAAAAACAAGTGAAAACCTGCAACAGGTTCATTCGCAAGTGTTGCAACAGACACTTAAGCGGATTGAGCAAGCATTTGTCAGCATCTGGGAAGGTGGACATGGGTTTCCCCGCTTTAAAAAGCTAGGAACCATGAGATCCTTCGTGTTTCCCGCATTGGGTAAAAATCCCGTTCAAGGAAACGCAATCAAACTACCCAAGATTGGATTAATCCGCTTTCGCCAATCGCGTCCAATACCAGATAACGCGATTATCAAACAAGCGCGTGTAGTCAAGCGGGCATCTGGTTGGTATGTAATGCTTACTTTGCAGTGGGATGTCCCCGTACCGGACATTCTTCCCCACGGAGAAGCCATCGGGATCGATGTCGGAATCAGTCATTTTGTGGCGGTGTCAAATGGTCAGTTATTCCCTAATCCGCGTCCGTTTAAACGCCTTGAACGCAAGCTTAGATTGCTGCAACAAAGGGTTAGCCGGAAGCAATTAGGATCAAATAACCGAGCAAAGGCACAAGCCAAGGTCAGCCGACTACATGAACGGATAGCCAATACTCGCAAGCAATATCACTGGGAATTAGCCCATAACTTGTGCGATTGGGCTGGTATGGTATTTGCCGAAGATCTCAACCTCAAGGGATTAGCCAAAGGGATGTTAGCTAAGCAGTGTCTAGACGCTGGTTGGGGGCAATTTCTAGGTATTCTTCGAGCGTGCTGTTTTAAGCGGGGAGTCTATTTCCAGAAAATAGACGCCAAGAAAACCAGTCAAACTTGTCCTGAATGCTTAGTTGAAACAGGCAAGAAACCGCTATCTCAACGGGTTCACTCCTGCCAGTATTGCGGCTACACAACCGATAGGGATGTAGCAGCCGCGCAAATAGTCTGCATTCGTGGACTTGCAGCCGTGGGACACACGGTCAAGATGCTTTGTGAGGGTAAACACATCGGTGTCCCTGAGAAGAAATAATCCTCACGCCTAAAGGCGTCAGGAGTGTCAAAATTGATAAAGGGTAGTAAATTACCAAAACCAAGAAACATGGAAGTTTTAGAGATTAAACGCGAAGTCGAAACCTTGTCCCTTCGCCTGGGAAAAACCCAGGACTATCTTTGACATCCCTGCCCTAACTGCCAAAATTAAAGACTTAGAGCAACAAGCCGCTCAACCGGATTTTTGGGATGACCAAACCTTCGCTCAGCGAACCCTGCAAAAGCTTAATGACCTGAAATTGAATCTCCAGCAGTACCATCAGTGGAAAAGTAATCTAGAGGATGCAAAAGCAGTTCTGGAATTGCTGGAACTCGAAACCGATGAAGCACTACTGCAAGAAGCCCAAACCAATGTAGTTAAGCTCAATCGCGAACTTGACCGTTGGGAATTAGAACAGCTACTATCGGGTCCCTATGACGCCAATGGTGCTG
Source organism: Coleofasciculus sp. G3-WIS-01 (assembly GCF_040223135.1). Classification (NCBI taxonomy): domain Bacteria; kingdom Bacillati; phylum Cyanobacteriota; class Cyanophyceae; order Coleofasciculales; family Coleofasciculaceae; genus Coleofasciculus; species Coleofasciculus sp. G3-WIS-01. The sequence goes on along the minus strand of NZ_JAVJZI010000075.1, from coordinate 9,832 downwards.
TACTGGCGATTAATGCTGGAGCTGGCGGAACAGATGCCCAAGATTGGGCGCAAATGCTGCTGCGAATGTACACCCGTTGGGCAGAAAGTCAAGGGTATAAAGTGCAGTTGGCAGAACTCTCAGAAGGGGATGAAGCCGGAATTAAGTCAGCTACGTTGGAAATTCAGGGACTCCGCGCCTATGGCTATTTGAAAGCGGAGAAAGGAACTCACCGACTGGTGCGAATTTCTCCCTTTAACGCCAACGGTAAGCGGCAAACCAGTTTTGCGGGCGTTGAAGTCATGCCCATGCTAGACGAAGGTGTAAACCTAGATATTCCCGAAACGGATTTAGAGATTACCACCTCTCGTTCTGGGGGTAAGGGTGGTCAAAATGTCAACAAAGTAGAAACCGCCGTTCGGGTTGTGCATGTTCCCACAGGACTTGCCGTGCGCTGTACCCAGGAGCGATCGCAACTGCAAAACAAGGAAAAAGCCCTCGCCCTCCTGAAAGCCAAGCTATTGGTGATTGCACAAGAACAACGCGCCCAGGAAATTGCCGAAATCCGAGGCGATATAGTTGAAGCCGCTTGGGGGAATCAAATTCGCAATTATGTATTCCACCCTTACCAGTTGGTGAAAGACTTACGGACGAATGTGGAAACCACAGGCGTTGATGATGTCATGAATGGAACTCTTGATCCCTTCATCGAAGCCTACCTGCGTCAGGAAAATCAATTGACCTAATCAGTTTGGGATGGGGAAGATGGGTGTGGAGTGTGGGGTATCGGGGCGGGTTTAATGATTATCGTTTCTTGATCATCTAGATTGGACTAAACCCGCCCTGACCAAATTTGGCAAATTACGAATGGCAATTTGTTACATTATGTAAATAAAGGCGATAAAATAGTTTTTAGCGTCAAATCACCATTAATAATGAGTCAACCCTCGACACCCTCGGATACAGCGAAGTCCCCTTTTGCTGAACAGCCAACAGCAAACGCCGCCTTCAATGAACCTAAACCCAGTTACGTGAAATTAGCGATGCGTAACATGGTGCGTAAAGGAGGCAAATCCCTACAGCACTTTTTTCTAACCACTGTGGGTCTATTAGCTGTGCTGATTGGTTTAGCTTACCTGACTCGTTAACGTTCCCATAGCTTACCTCACAAGAGAGGCGGCACGAGTGAATATCGAATTAATAGTGCAGGATTGTTTCTTTGAAGCCTCCCAGTCAGCGACTCTGGAAGCCAATTCCCTCACGAACCCAATTTCCACTTCCACTTGGGAACATTGGTTCAGCCAGTGGCTCGAAACACTGCACCCAGATAGTCCGCCAGCGCTGGGGTATGAACTGACACTACGCCTGAGTGACGACGCAGAAATTCAGGCACTTAATTCTCAGTTCCGCCACAAAAATCAACCCACTGACGTACTTTCCTTCGCCGCATTAGAGGTAGACTCGCCTCAGATACCTCCAGACATGCAAGGGGCTGAATCAGTCTACCTGGGAGATATCGTCATTTCAGTGGAAACCGCTTATCGCCAAGCTCAACAACAGGGTCATCCCTTAGAAGTAGAGCTGGCTTGGTTAGCAACCCATGGGTTGTTACATCTTTTAGGGTGGGATCATCCGGATGAGGAAAGCTTGCTGCGAATGCTAAACCAGCAGAAAGCTTTACTACAGATTGTCAACTTGACGTTACCCGTATAATGACACTGGATTCAGTGTCAGTTCATCACTAGCAATGGAATTCAATCCCCATGGTTTATCACAATACTCATTCTGCTAACTCTCAATACCTGGTTCCCAGCTCCCGGTCGATAGTGCAGGATCTGTCACTTCCCAAACCGCCAAAGCCTGAGTCTAATCATAGATTCAAACGAGACTTGGCTTGGTGTATTGCCCCAACATTGATGGTGAGTTTTAAATATGCTTGGGCGGGAGTGCGCTATGCCTTTGTCACCCAAAGGAACTTTCGCATTCATACCCTGATTGGCACCGTGGCAATTAGCTTAGCTATTTTGTTAGAGTTGACACCTGTAGAAATTGCCGTGATTGGCTTGACCAGTGGGCTAGTCATGACCCTGGAATTGCTGAATACGGCAGTTGAGGCGGTTGTGGACTTAACGGTTAAACAGTCTTATCATGAGCTAGCAAAAGTAGCTAAAGACTGTGCAGCAGGTGCTGTTCTCATCTCCGCGATCGCAGCCCTACTCGTGGCTGGCTCCCTACTCTTGCCTCCCTTAATGACTCGTATCCTTTTACTGATACGTTAAGCTATTTTTTTAACCTAAATTACAGTGTAACGTTTTGTCGTGGTTAGGGTGAGTTCAAAAGGAGTGTAAATTTTGATTATTGTCATTGATAACTACGACAGTTTTACCTATAACCTGGTGCAGTATCTCGGTGAACTAGGATTCAAATTGCCCGTTGCTGCTGATATTCAGGTTTACCGCAATGACCAAATTGACCTAGAGCAACTGCGCCAGTTAAACCCTGATGGGATAGTTATTTCCCCAGGACCCGGACGCCCAGATGATGCCGGAATCTCCTGTGAGTTAATTCACCAGCTTGGTGCAACTGTACCCATCTTAGGCGTCTGTCTGGGTCATCAAAGTATGGGTCAAGTCTTTGGCGGAAAAATTATCTGTGCTCCCCTGTTGATGCATGGTAAAACTTCGGAAATTTACCACACCGGAGTAGGTGTTTTCCAGAATCTGCCCAATCCCTTTGTCGCCACTCGATATCACAGCCTAGTGATTGACAAAGAAAGCTGTCCAGAAGTGCTGGAAATTACGGCTTGGGTGGAGGATGGGACAATTATGGGGGTGAGACACCGGAACTATCCCCATCTCCAAGGCGTCCAATTTCATCCAGAGAGTGTTTTGACCGATTGTGGCAAACAGTTATTGCAAAATTTTCTAGTATCTCTTCCAGCAGCGACTCAAAACCCTATGGTTCTAGCTTAAGTATTAGGAGTAGTGATTAACTAACAATGAAACGGCGACAGTTGATGCGCTACGTGGGTGCAGGAGTGTTTAGCACTTTGGGAACGACATTGGCTGCACAATTCCAGTCAGCAGGGGCACAGTCGGCTAATGAAACGTTGACAGTTCAGTGGTTAGGACATACCTGCTTTTTGTTTACAGGCGAGGGGATGCGGATTCTGGTTAATCCGTTTCGGACAGTCGGGTGTACAGCAGGCTATCGTCCACCGAAAGTGGAATCTGATTTGGTTTTAATTAGCTCTCAGTTGTTGGACGAAGGTGCGGCTGAGGGATTGCCAGGAAATCCGCGTATCCTATTTCAACCGGGAGTTTATCAGATCGGGGGTATTCGATTCCAAGGGATTAGTATTCCTCATGATCGCCAAGGTGGACGCCGATTGGGGAATAATGTGGCATGGCAATGGGAGCAAAGTGGGATTAAACTGCTGCATTTAGGTGGGGCGGCGGCACCTATTGAAATTGAGCAGAAAATCCTCATGGGGCGTCCTGATGTGGTATTTGTGCCTGTTGGCGGCAGTATCAAAGCGTATAATCCTCAAGAGGCTAAACAAGCGATCGGTGTGTTGAATCCGAAAATGGTAGTCCCGACTCATTTCCGTACCCAAGCAGCGGATGAAACCTGTCAGGGGGACTATGGGATTGGATCAGTTGATGAGTTTTTAACTGTGATGGAGGGAATGCCCGTAAGTCGGATAAACAGCGATACGCTGACGTTGAAATTCTCAGATTTACCCCAGAATCTTTCGATGATTAAAGTGTTGAGTTATCGATTTTAAGGGAGAATAGCAAGCGCCATAGCGGTTAGGATGCATCATTGTATAATATTATGGCGATTCGGATCACGTCATAATTTTCAATTTGACATGATCCGAATCGCCTATTTAGCTGAGAAAGTTCACTCCCATCTACAGTTAACGAGTTGCCAATCCAACTTCCGTAGCTGAGCGATACAACATCGAAAGCTGACGATTTTTGAGAACTCGTTGCTGCTTGCTCATCCGAGAACGAGCTTTCTCTTGACTGGTAACTAAAGTGGGTGCTTTTTCTGGCGCAACACCATTATTAGCAACAGTCCCTGGTGTTTGATAACGAACGCCGCGATATTGCAGGTTGACTCGCGGTTGTAACACTGGCGGATTTTTTAAATTGCGGAATCGCCAGTCCCAACCCCGATATTTACCACCAGATCCCGATTCGACAGTTTCTACCGTAGGGGGATTGTAATCGTATTTGATGCCGCGATAATTAAGTTTCATGGTCTTCGCCTCGTAATGCAACTGTAGTGATATGAGGCGCGTTCCTTCGGGAGTTGTCCCTACTTCCGTCCCTCTAATCATCTTTCACGGTTAATTGATTAATGGCTAGAGAGATGAACGATTTATTTGTTCTGTATCTATTGTTACTGTTTTTCGAGAAAATGTCAACTTTTTAACAAAACTTTACCTTTTGAGGGTTTTCTGAGGTGATTGTCTGAGTCCACAATTTTCAGTATCAGACGCTAAGGTGATTGGTATGAGTGATCAAAGTAAAGGGTTCAAGGTTGTTGCTGATAATCGGCAAGCACGTTTCCGCTATGAGATTTTAGAGTCTTATGAAGCGGGCGTTGAGTTAAAAGGGACAGAAGTTAAGTCTATCCGCGAGGGTCGGGTCAATTTGCGCGATGGGTATGCCCTAATTCGCAAGGGTGAGGCTTGGCTGCTGAACGTACATGTTTCGCCGTACCAAAGTAGCAGCCTCTACTTCAATCACGACCCGCTTCGCACCCGTAAACTGTTGCTGCACAAGCAGGAAATCAGCAAACTTGTAGGCAAAGTAGAACAACAAGGGTTAACCATAGTGCCGTTAAAAATGTATTTGAAGCGAGGCTTAGTGAAAGTGAGCCTGGGTTTGTGTAAAGGGAAAAAATTGCACGACAAGCGCGAGACAATTAAGCGGCGTCAGGATGAGCGTGAAATGGCGCGAGTTGTTCAGCGCTATTAAATATACTCACAGATCAAAACGATGTCTGTGCTTCCAGACAAGGGTGGGTGCGAGATAGACAGAAAGGGATTGGCAAAACCCACCCCAACTAATCAGTTCCCCCGCACTTGCGGAATCAAAGAGGTTATCGCCCTAACTGTTCCCGAACCAAGTCTCGGTTGCGTTGTGCTTGTTCGTAGTTGGGATCAAGTTCAATGGCACGCTCAAAGGCTGTGAGAGCCTCTTCGTAGCGCTGCAAAAGAAACATGGTTACGCCGCGATTTTGCCAAACTCTCGCTTGTTGATCGTCGATTTCCAGGGCGCGATCATGAGAAGTTAAGGCATCCTCGTACCGCCCCAGTTGTCCTAAAGCCACACCTCGATTATCCCAGGCTGCCAAATCTTGAGGATTGATCTCCAAAGCGTTGTCGAAAGATCCTACTGCGTCTTCATATCGTTCTAGTTCTGTCATCAGCAGCGTACCTCGGTTATACCAGACTGACGCATCATTGGGATTAATAGCGATCGCGTTGTCGCAAGCCTCCAGTGCTTCCTCGCCTGTGAGTTCATAACACCGATCAAACCAGTAATCAAACTCATTCACCTCTTGCACCAATAATTGCGTGGCTGGGATCACGGATTTAGAGTTGAGTTGGGGCACCATTGCGGCTATCGAGGGCGGGGATAATTGAGCCAAAATCGCTGTTGTTGTCAAGAGTAAACTCAAAGAAAAATAGTTCATGGCATGATAAAGGTTAGGATTACCACGTCACTCGCCCATCTAACTGCTGGAGTAGATGAGATCCGACACCTGGAACTTGGTCAAGGTCAGCTAATGACGTGAATGGCTTTTGCGATCGCGCGGCAATAATTCGCTCAGCTAGTTTGGGTCCAATTCCAGGTAGAGTTTCCAGTTCCTCCTGAGTGGCGGTGTTGAGGTTGACTATCCCACTAAAAGTTGGGGCGTTCGGATCGTTTGCCTGAGTAATCTCGTCACAGGATTGTAGCTGGTTCTGAATCCTTTGCTGAACCGCCACCGGGACACCCAGTATGGCATTCGTGTACAGACGTTCAAATTCACGTTCAAAATGAGCGGCGACTAGAGGACTATCAATCACCAAAACCGTCTCGTCGTTTTGAGTATTGGCTGCTTCTGACCAATTATGAGACCCTGTAATCACCGTTTTCCCGTCTACCACGCCAAACTTATGATGTAACAGATCGCCTGATGGGAGTTTAGGGATACCGACTGTGGCAATCGGATCTTGCCAAGGACGATTACCCGCTTCATAGCGACACTCATTACTCAGCGCCACACCTAATAAATCTAGTCCTTCACTGTAGTAGCGATAGGCAAAACCTCGATCGATTAACGCTTTAACTTGGACACCCTTTTCATCTGAAGTTTGTAACTGATCTGCCAGTCGCTGTTCAGAAAAGACAAACAATGCCAGATTAATGGTTTGGGCAGCACTTTGCAGGGTTTGCTCAATGAAACCATTACTGCTTTGACTCCAGGGTTGAGTTGGTGACGTGGGCGAAAACTTGACAGTCACAGTGGTATCTCCGAGGGTAACCTGCCTTGGAGGGCGTGGTGACTTTTTGACGCCAAACTGACTGTCGGCTTTGCCACCGGGCCCATCTCCCCACATTTGGTTAAATTCTTCGGTAAAATAATTCGCTAATTCAATACTTTCAATTTTGACGAGATTGTTGGCATTACCACGAGTGTCTGGTGCTTGAAAGTCGCCATGAATGTCACTGGTGGTAAAGTTAGCGGAGGTAACCACAACCTTGTATCCATCCACAATGACAAACTTGTGGTGCATCAAGCCGCTACCTTGAGAGCCATCGGCTGTATCGTCTAGGATAGGAACGCCAGCATTTTGTAAAATAACCAAAGCATCTCGTTGATTAATTTCACTAGGGGTCAGTTTGCCATCGTTATCACTGTCAATTAACCGTAAATTCTCTTGGGCGCGGTTGCGTTCCCGAGGTGGCAGTTTAGCTAGATCTTCGGCTGGGATTTCACTCCAAGAGAGGTTATAGGTATTTTCTAGGATCACCCTGACTCTAACCCCCGCCTGATGTCGTTGAACCAGAGCTTGAGCAATTTGCGGCAAGCGCAACTCTTGGACAGCAACATCGATAGTGGATTGAGCCGTCGCGATCGCTTCGACAATAATCTGCTCTAAATTATCGCCCGGTCGAGTCACTGAGCGATAGGGTTCCTTGTAGGTTGTTGAGGGGGAATGGTTAAAATAGACCTGAACAAAGGGGTCTTGGGGTAAGGGAGGCGGACGGTGAACTTGAGGTTGAGGAGGTTGACAAGCGGACAGAGTTAATACAATAAGCCAGATGATACCTTGATGCCAGTAGGATTGAGTCATTAAATCCATATTAGATTCACTTATTGCTTTGATTATTTTTTATCACCTAGGTCAACATAAACCAAGTAGGCTGTCAATGGGAATTGATCCCTTGAGACAAGCCGGAGAAGCTAGGAAAGTATAAGATACATGGGACTCTGAGCCATCGGACTAGAACGGCTGATCGGGGTTTTTCTGATTCAGTTTGAAATAAGGTTCAAGGATTTGTCCCTATTGAACTAACATAAAAATACAATGAACAACTTAAATCTCGTTTTCCACAACCTGAATGGGGGAAGTCACTATCAGGAAGATAACATGGTCACGTCTAGGGTTTGAACCCATCCCACCGTTTTATGTCGAGACGAAAAAAGACATTTCCGTGCGGTCATAAGGGGTATGGTCAAACCTGCCACCGATGTGAGCAAGACAACAAGGCACGGGAAGCTAAAAAGCAACAAAAGCAAGAATGGGAGTCTACTTTTGATAATGATCCCATTGACTTAAAGGATTTGCCCACCCATGTGGTGGTCAAAGCCCGTGTGATTATCGCTGGCTTGGAAGAACAAAAGAACTACCGAGAATTTGGCGGCAAGCGACTACGCCACAATCGCTGGATCGTCAGTATCCCGGTTACTCGTAACTATCGGATGATTTGTCATGACTACGGGAGTTTGTTGGTTCCCTACGCTGTCTTGTCTCACGAGGACTACAATGTGGATAAACCCGGTGAGTAGAGGGATGAAAGAGTTTTGACTATTCGCAACCCTTTGCGGGCATGGCGCGTGAGTTTTGAGTGTTTCTGTTCAATGATTAATGACCAATGACCAAAACGTCAGACTTTGGGCACAGAATAAGCAGTCCTCAGAGCTATATGCTGAAACTATAGCCCGTCGCCGAGTGAAAAAGGATGATGGCAGATAGCTAATGTGATAGTATATGCTCATATAAGCTTACATTTACTCACATGGGCTATGTTCCTTTAAGAGAAGCTGTTAAGCGACTTGGATTACACAAAAACACGAAGCAGGAAGTACGCAGACAATGGCATCATTCCCTCTATACGCAAGAGAGCCGGACAAAGGCTTTTTGATGTCGAAGCCTATCTGGGAGCAGGTGCTAGAAGTGCCACTGTTTGTTATTGTCTCCTCTCCAGTGCAAAGCAGCGAGACGACCTGGCCCGACAAATCGCCTATAGGTAGAGACGCGCCATGGCGCGTCTCTACCCACAAGCCGAAATCGTCAAAGACATCGGAAGTGGACTCAACTTCAATCATGAAGGATTGCGTTCCTTACTGGACAGACTTCTTAGAGGAGATAAGCTCACAATTGTTGTTGCCTGTAAAGACCGATTGTGCCGATTTGGATTCGAGCTTATACAGTACCTGGTCGAGCAAAACGGTGGGAGCATCGTGGTTCTCGACCAGACTGTACACTGTCCACAGTCAGAACTTACCCAGGATCTACTCTCCATCGTCCACGTCAACTCTAGTCGAATGCAGGACTGGAGAAAGTACAGTAAGAAAATCAAAAAAGATCCGAGTTTACCTAAACCCTGAGCAGAGAAACCTGGTCAAAGGATGGATGGGGGTCTCAAGGTTTGTTTTCAATCGAACCGTTGAATACTTGCAGCAACCTGACACTAAGGCTAACTGGAAAGCGATTAAAGGGGACATATTAAACACCTTGCCGGAATGGTGTAAAAAAGTCCCCTATCAAATTAAATCAATAGCCATCAAGGATGCTTGCACAGCCCTAAGAGAAGCCTTGATGAAATATAAGAAAACGGGACAAATCCAGAAAGTCAAGTTTCGTTCTCGCAAAGACAGAATTCAGTCTTGCTATATTCCTAAATCAGCCGTAACTGACTTGGGAATATATCACACAATATTGGGTAAAATACGCTACACAGAACAGTTGCCCGACAATATTGGGGATTGCCGATTAGTGTTCCATCACTCTCAACACTACATCTGCATTCCCCATGACGTGCCACGACAATTGTCCGAGAACCAAGGACGTGTCGTGGCGCTAGACCCTGGCGTTCGGTCGTTCCTGACTCTGTTCACTGAAGATAGTTTTGGCTGGATAGGGACGGGAGATATTGGACGCATCCAACGACTCTGTTACTACCTCGATGATTTAATTTATCGTACAACTAAAGTCAAAGCCAAGCAGCGTCGGAGACTTAAAAAAGCGGCTGACCGATTAAGGCTGAGAATTCGCCATTTAATTGATGAGATGCATCACAAAGTTGCTCGGTTTTTAGTCGATAACTTTGATGTAATTTTGCTACCAACATTTGATGTATCTCAGATGGTGGTCAAATCCACAAGAAAACTCAGATCTAAATCAGTCAGACAAATGTTGTCCTGGGCGCATTACCGCTTTGAAAGGTTCTTGAAGCACAAGGCGTTTGAGACGGGCAAAGTCGTACTTGATTGCAATGAAGCCTACACCAGTAAAACCGTAAGCTGGACAGGTGAAATCATTTCTAATCTTGGTGGAAAAAAA
>NZ_JAVJZI010000011.1:0-6065 GCF_040223135.1 Coleofasciculus sp. G3-WIS-01 | reverse complement strand
GCTATGGGGTTTCTGCTCCCCCGGTTATGGGAGAAGGGCGGGCGCGAGTCAAGTTATCAGTTGGGTGCTCTCATGTTATCTGTAAAACCCGCCCCTACACCCCCCGCTCTAAGAGCTCTTTACCTTAAGTTGACACCAATGCACGTCAGTGCGCCCCTACAGTTTCTTGATGGAATGCTGATCTACTCAATTAGGTGTCACCTCAGTCAAAAATCAACCCACTCTAGCTAAGTTTTAAATGGAAGATGATTGTAAAAGGTTTATCTCAAAAACTAGGGCTTGTAATGTCTGTTTTAGTTTATCCTATGATGGGAACAAATACCACGCTAGCAAACGAGTTTCTACCAACAGATATTAATCACAATAGTTCCATCATAGAAAAACCCACTAATCCGGGGATGAACGCCATTACACCGGTGTCTGAGCTATCCGATGTCAGTGCTGAGGATTGGGCATTTCAGGCATTGCGATCGCTCATTGATCGCTATGGTTGTGTCACCGGATACCCCAATAACACCTATCGAGGGAATCAAACTCTGACTCGCTATGAATTTGCCGCTGGATTAAAGGCTTGTCTAGATCACATTTATCAACAAAATGTCAACAGTACAACAAACTCAGTTTCCGCAAATGATCTAGAAACCCTGCAACGGTTACAACAGGATTTTGCTGTCGAATTAAGCACACTTACAGAACGGTTATACCGCCTAGAAACTAGCACAACTAAATTAGAATCTCAGCAATTTTCTCCCACGTCTGAATTAGAAGGAGAAGTTATTTTTGCGCTCAGTGGAGTTCAGGGGACAAAAAAAGCCGATGGAAGTGGTGAAAACATTGACGACAATCTTACATTTGGCAATCGAGTTCGCCTCACCTTAGAAACGAGTTTTACCGGAAAAGATAGACTACAAATCCGTTTACAAAGTCGCGATATTACCGAATTTGTAACAGCCACAGGCACACATAAGGCAAATTTAGGATTTGATGGAAACGATGACAATGAAGTAGAAATTGATGAATTAGAGTACCGATTTTTAGTCACTCCCCAAACCCAAGTGAGTTTGGGTACAGTAGGGATTGGGTTAGGCGATTTAATCCCCACCGTAAATCCTCTATTTAGCGGGAGTGGAGATGGTTCCATTTCTACCTTTGGACGAGAAAATCCCATCCGCCGTCAAGGAGAAGGGGCAGGAATTGGCATTTCTCAGAACTTGGGTGAGTCTGTTAATCTAGCCTTGGGGTATGTTGCGATCGATGCCAATGAAGCTGATAATGGGATTTTGGGCAATGATACTTATGCTGCGATCGCGCAATTAACTTGGCAACCTAATGACATCGCGTCTTTAAGTTTCACTTATGCCCGTTCCTCGAATAGTTTTAATACAGGAACAGGTAGCGAATTAACCAGTGATCCGTTTAATCGCGATGCTGAAGACGTAATGGCTAATTCTTTCGCGGCTGAAGCCTCTATACGAGTCAGTTCTACGTTTATTTTAGGAGGACGAGTGGGTTTAATTCAAGCCCAGGCTAAGGACTTACCGGATCAACCCAATGCTAATATTTTAACCTGGGCAATGATGTTAGCTTTGCCGGATTTTGGCAAAGAAGATAGTTTGGCAGGTATTATAATTGGTCAACCGCCGAAGATTATTGATAATGAACTGGGTACGGATTTTGAGGATCGGGATACAGCTTTACATCTAGAAGCATTTTACCGTTTTCCGCTTAATGACGATATCGCGATTACTCCAGGATTTTTTGTGATTACTAATCCAGAACACAATGATGATAATAATGCGATTTATGTTGGCACTATCCGAGTTACATTGACGTTTTAATCTTTTCCCCATAACGATAGTTCAGCGACTCGCCCCTACAGAACGCCTAACACATAAAACAGGTTCCCCAAAAAAATCCCATTCGGGCTTGACTTTTCCCCGGTTTTTTGGTACTTTTATATCATGGGAAAATGTGCCGTCCTATAGACCCAATTTAACCTTAATCTGTAGTGGCGTGACCCAGCTAAAATGGTGCAATAGATTTTACCATTGAATCGGGCGCACGCCATGCGCCCCTACAGGAGACATAGACATAATAGAAAAAATAAGCCGATTACAATCGCGGCATCACACAAACGAAAGTTATAGCAGTTTGAAGAGAAATATATAAAAAACTTACGTGCGGAAAAACAATTGGATTTTGCGATCGCAATGCTAGAAAAAAATCATAACATCCCCAAAAGGGCGCATATTGGTAAAGGACGCAGATTTGAAATAGGGCGCACTTTGGTAAGAGGGCTCACGTCGGTGCGCCCCTACGTGCGGACACATTTTCCCATGGTGAAATAATACCATAAAAAAGACGCGATCGCCCAATTCCCCTACCTCCGTTTTCGCTGTTACAGCATAGCCTTTGTTATCCGAACTTGGGTAGTTTTTTCATCGGCATTCTGCCTTTTTACCCCCCCTCGAACGGCACAGGCGGTTCCTCTAGGGGACGGATAATCGTAGGGGCGGGTTCTTGTTCCGGTTGCTGAAAGATTCCCTGCAGCGCCTTTTCTAACGTTTCCGCCATGACGATGCGATTTTCATAAACAACAATTACCCGCGCTAAGATAGGTAAACTATTGCGTTCAGCTTCTAGGTAAAGCGGTTCGACATAAAGCAACGATTGCTCAATCGGAATCACTAACAAATTTCCCTGAATTGCTCGTGAACCCTGACGATTCCACAGTGAGATTTGCTGAGAAATTACTGGATCTTGATTAATTAAGGCTTCAATTTGTTCGGGTCCGTAAATCAATTCTTGTTTGGGAAACTGATATAAAAGCAATTTGCCATAATTCTCACCATCGGAACGCCCTGCTAACCAGGCAATTAAATTATTACGTGCCTGAGGCGTAAAAGGATGGAGGAGAATAAACTCCTCATCGATGGCGGTTGGTAGTTTCATAATCAGGTAGTACGGTTCCAAGGGTTGCAACTCGGTGCCGTAAATTTCTTGAGGAATCCGCCATTGGTCTTCCCGGTTGTAAAATACTTGGGGGTCAGTCATGTGATAGGTTAGTAACCGTTCAGACTGAACAGTAAAGATGTCTACCGGATAGCGAATATGACGCCGCAGCGCCGGAGGCATGGCATCTAGAGGTTGGAATAGCGTGGGAAAAATCTTTGTCCAGGTTTGAATAATTGGGTCGTCGGGGTCGGCAACATAGAATGTAACATTGCCGTCATAGGCATCAATGACGACTTTCACGGAGTTGCGGATATAGTTAAACTCATTATCACCAGGATCGGAATAGGGATAATGATCGCTGGTGGTGTAGGCGTCAACAATCCAGTAAAGATAGGTTTGTTCGGCTTCGGTTTCCCCACCCTGAGGATTAACGGTGACGATATACGGATCACGATCATAGTGCAAGAACGGTGCGATCGCGCGAATTCGTTGGTTGATGTTGCGACGGAATAATACCTTGGTTTCTGGCGTAAAGTTGTCCGTAAACAGCATTTTCCAGTCTTTGAGATACTCGGCAAATAATAGCCGACGCCAGAGTGAACCAATGCTGACCCCACCATCGCCATCGTAGGTATTGTAAACATTATCCTCACCACTGGGATAATCAAATTCCTGAACATTGGTGGGAGTCATCACATAATTTTCTGTGAGTTGTCCGTAGTAAATTCGGGGCGCCCCAATGGGAATACTTTCGCGAATCAGTTCACTAGACGTGGATAAATCTCCACCAACACCGGGATCAGCACCGGTGCCAATATCTTTAACAAAATAGTTAGGTAATCCTCCACTCCCAACCCGATTCACGGGACTCATGGTAAAGCCATAGCCGTGGGTATAAACTAAGTGTTGGTTGACCCAGGTTTGGGCTTGTTCAGGAACGGATTCGTAGGATAATTCCCTGGGTGCAATAATCACCTGTTGCTTTTCAAGGGTGAAACCGGGTGCGGGTACGGTTAGGGAAGTATCTGTGTCTTCTGCTTCTAATTCATCGCCTTCTTCTCCATCAAAAGAAGGGGGAACACCACTGACTTCTAAGGGTAGCCTGTAGCGGTCAATATCAGCGTCGGGAAATTCGTAGTAGAGGCGGATACGTTGTAGCTGACGATTAGTTTGCAGGATGGGACGAGCATCCCAGAGGCGGATATTGCGAATCGTTAAAATGTTTTCATCTAAATTAGCACTGGTGAGTTCACCTTCGGGGTCAAAGATTTCCACATTAATACTATCAAGGTCAAAGGCGGCTCGACTCAGGGCGATACTCCGTTCAATATAGGGACGTTCCCGTTCCAGTTCATTCGGCTGCACGCCAAACCGTTGCACCGTTGCCGGAATTAGCCAGCCTGCGATCGCGACCATCATCACATACAATCCCAATAGGGAAAGTGTTCCCAAGCCACTCTTGTGCAGCAACTTAAAACCGATTATCGGTCTAAGGAGTAAAAATAGAGCAATCCCCAGGGCGAAAATACTCAAAAAAGTATTAATTGGTAACTGCGCGTTAACATCTGTATAGCTGGCACCATAGGTAACGCCACGAGTGGAATACAACAATTCATAGCGCGATAGCCAATAATGAAACGCCACCGTTGCCATCGCCAAGGAACCCAATCCGTATAAATGATAAAGTTGATGACCAGAAAATCCGGGAAAACGCCCCTGAGACAAGCTATCTCCAGATACCAAATAGGTTAAGGTTACAGCAACTAAACCGAACAGAAATAATCCCCCCAACCAAAAGTCCAACAGTTGCCACACCGGAAGTTTAAATACATAGAAACTAATATCCGTGCCAAAGAGGGGTTCATTAGCATTAAAGGCTGTTGGCTGGAAATACTGCAAAATCCTGCCCCATTGTCCCGATACCACTAAGGCAAAAACCACTGAAAAAGCAACAGCCATCGCCGTTAACCAGAACTGAGAATTAATCACCAATGCGATGACAATGATGACTAGAACAATAAGTTGTATAATTTGTGCCAGCAACTGTAGCACTATATTTTCTATGGAACTCCAATCAAAAGGGGGCGGTAGTGGTGGCGTTACACTGGGCAAATTAAAATCAGGTTGCCAAAAGGAGATAGCCACTTCGCCGTAATGTAGTAGCATTACCCCCACGATTACGTCGAGGCACAATACGAGTGGTAAAAGTAATCCTAACCTCAGCGCTAACGCTCCCTTTTGAATGTTGAAGGGTGTGGAGTCTTCTGTAGGAGTTATTGGTATCGTCGGATTGAGTTGAGTATTCCCCGGAGGTATCCTCGTGGGGTTACTCATCTGCTTAGCGATAGCGGCGGGATACTTTAGCCGATTGGCGAGAAACAAGTTACTGAGTAAAAATCCGGCGGATAAGCAACCCACAAACGCCCACAACCCTAGCTGAGTCAGTAAGCGTAACCAGAACGCCGATAAATAGTCAAGCTCAATGAACCATAAAATTTCCGCAACCAGGTGAGCCAGCAAATCCCAGGCTAGCCACAACCCCAGAAGCAGGATGATGACTCGAAAAAGAAGGTTCCAGAAGCGTTTAAACATGTTGCGGAGCGAGCAGCGATAGTATCCTCTATCCAAACTTTATCGTTATCGCTTCCCTAACGCACAAAAAAATAATCACCTGTAGACCTGTAGTGGCATGGCACACCTAATTTGGTGTATTAGAATTCTATCCAGAAACCGTAGGGGCGCATGGCGTGCGCCCATAAAATCTGCAAATCTAATCCACCATTTTAGGTGTGCCACGCTAGTAGTGGACTGATACAGCTAAAATTGTGGAATAAATTTGACGGTGAAATTGGGCGCACAACCTGCGCCCCTACAATACTAATCCACCATTTTAGGTGTGCCACGCCAGTAGTGGACTGACACAGCTAAAATTGTGGAATAGATTTGACGGTGAAATTGGGCGCACAACCTGCGCCCCTACAATACTAATCCACCATTTTAGGTGTGCCACGCTAGTAGTGGACTGACACAGCTAAAATTGTGGAATAAATTTGACGGTGAAATTGGGCGCACAACCTGCGCCCCTACAATACTAATCCACCATTTTAGGT
>NZ_JAVJZI010000073.1:0-3978 GCF_040223135.1 Coleofasciculus sp. G3-WIS-01 | reverse complement strand
GAGCCTTATTTAACCAATCAATTATTTTAAAAGTTCCCTCACCCAGGTTTTTAGTTTCTTCAAATATCTGATACAATTCTTCTTTTAATGAATGCATTATTCCAATTAAAGGCGAGGCTTCTTTGACTTGCTCTAATTTTTCAGTTTGCTTTTGTGATAATTTACTTTCCGATTTGAGGAGAGTATATTTACTTCCCTAAATGATTAATAAAACAATAAATGCCGCAGGGTATACGCCACAACTGTAACCGCGCAAACAATCACTAAATGTCCTGGTAAAGGGTAAAGCGAGTATTTCAACATAGCATCCATAAGCGACAAACCATCCATACTTGTCATATTAAAAATAAGATGGAAAATGGTTAAATAGCCTAGACCATAAATATGAATCGTAAATAAGCCGCCAAGGCAGCTAAACCCTAGAGATTCTAATCGCAAAGGTAAACGAAATGCCAAAAAACCACAAACCCAAGCCCCGGCAATAAATCCTAATAAATACCCAAAACTGGGTTCTCTTAAATAACCTATACCCCCACCCTGGTCAAAGACTGGTAAAATTAAGCCTAAGACCACATAAGCGATTTGAGACAGGACACCTGCATTTTTTCCGCCTAAACAACCAACCAGTAGAACCGCCCCAATCTGACAGGTAACGCCTAAGGAAACAGGCTGAATTCCTTGGCTTGACCAATCCCAAGGCAGATTTGTCACGAAGGCTTCTAAAAATGTGCCACCGATAGTCAGTAATAAGCCAATGAAAGCCCAAACGAGTTCATGGGGAGCAGACACTTTTACGCGAATCGTTCTTAACTCCCCCTCTATACCTGCTGGGATTGATGCTCTCCGGGAATCGGTGCTTCGCCTCCCGTTAATCCTAATGACTCTAACATGGCATGATCCTGTTCTGGCGGCTGTCCTAGAGTAGTTAGATAATGACCAATTAACATAGCATTAATCCCAGCTTTTAATCCCAAGGCTTGGAGTTCGCCCATCACCGCTTCTCGTCCGCCAGCATAGCGAATGATTTGTTCGGGTAAAATCAGCCGGAAAATCGCGATCGCTTTTAGGGCTTCGTATGGATCAAGTTTATTCTGTTCTGCCAAAGGAGTTCCTTGACGGGGATTCAGCAAGTTCAGGGGTATAGATTCCACCTCTAATTCCCGCAAGGCTAGGGCTAAATCCACCCGATCCTCCCAGGTTTCCCCCATCCCCAAAATGCCACCCGTACAAGCTTGAATTCCTGCTGCTTTTAGGTGTTTAATCGTCTCTACGCGATCGCGCCAACGATGAGTTGTGACAATTTCCGGGAAAAACTTCTCCGATGCCTCTAAGTTATGGTTATATCGAGTGACTCCTGCTGCTTTGAGTGCCTGTGCTTGTTCTGGTGTCACTTCGCCTAAAGCACAACAGGGCTTAATCCCGGTTTCGCTAATAATACGCTCGACGGTTTGGAGAATTTGCTCAAATTCTGTGGATTTGGGGGACTGATATTTGGGTCCGCGCCCTTGACTCACTAGGCAAAAACGCTTTGCCCCAGCTGCATCTGCTGCTTTCGCTTGTGCCAGTATTTCCTCTGAGGATTTGAGTCCGTAAATGGGAGAATCCTTGCCGGGATGATGGGCAGACTGGGCGCAAAAACCGCAGTTTTCTGAGCAGCTACCGGATTTAATGTTAACGATACTGCATAAATCCACAGTGTTGCCACAGCAAGCTTGGCGCACTTGATCAGCCACTTCACATAGGAGCAGAATATTGTCTTGTCCCTCTATCTGCGTCAGTTTCAGCGCTTCCTCTCGATTGATGCGATCGCCTGCTATGATCCGTTGGGCGACAGAGGCGAGCCAATCTCGCACTGAGGTTGGCGCTGAGACTGGGGAATTCGCCCCATCCGGATGGAGTGAATTGTCAGACTGTCGTAATGGCGTTTGAACCACGCTTAAACCCTCGCTTTGCACTTCGACGGCTTGGTCGTGATGTCACAACCAATACAACCGCAGCTTAACACTATACCGTATATCCGCCATTCTGCACCAGTAAGCCTGTTACACTGGGGATTCTTCGGCAACAGGCAACCAGCAATAGGTAATAAACAGGAAACTTAAATAATTTCTCTATCGGCTGACAATTTGATTGATTTAAAATAACTAAACGAGTACATTGTTCAAGATTTATCGACAAAAAGCTTTAATAATTGCCCTTAGTTGAGAAAAATTCACAACCAACAGGGAATAGTGATACTTTATTGGCTGTATTGACAATTAACCCCTGGCAACTCTGTTGAGTTTAATTTGAATTTGTTAACCTTCTCTTTACGAATGAGGGGTATCCTACAAGAGACTTACCGTAGTGTAATTGTCTTTGAGGCTTAGTCAAATGGTGTTCCGTCTCGCTTTCATTAATCCAGCTCGTTTAGTCCGCTCCGTTTCTGTACTCGCTCTAGCCGTCAGCCTAGCGGCGTGCGGAAATCAAAGCACTGACACGGGAGAGACCGATCAAACAGGTATCGCAGGTGAGGGAAGCGACAAACTTGCCCTAGCTGAATCTGTAGCGCTCACTGGTGCTGGTGCATCGTTCCCCGCCCCGATATACCAGCGTTGGTTCCAAGAACTCAGTAGTCAATATCCGAAACTCCGGGTCAACTATCAATCAGTCGGTAGTGGCGCTGGTGTGGAACAGTTCCTTCAAGGTACGGTAGACTTCGGCGCTAGCGATGTGGCAATGAAGGACGAAGAAATAGAGCAAGTTGATAGAGGCGTTCTCATGCTGCCGATGACGGCGGGTAGTATCGTACTGGCATACAATCTTGATGGGGTAGAAAACCTGCAACTGCCACGGGATGTGTATGTGGATATTTTCCTCGGTAACATTACCAACTGGAATGACCCAGCAATTGCGGCGGCAAACGAGGGTGTAGAGTTGCCCGATGAAAAGATTAACGTGATTCACCGTTCCGACGGCAGTGGAACCACAGGCGTCTTTACCAAACACCTGAGTGCGATTAGTCCAGAGTGGCAAGAGCAAGTTGGGGAAGGTAAAACCGTCGAGTGGCCCACCGGGATTGGGGCAAAGGGAAATGAAGGGGTTACGGCTCAGATTCAACAAACAGACGGTGCAATTGGCTATGTAGAATACGGCTACGCCAAGCAGAATGACCTCAACTTTGCTGCCTTGGAAAACCAATCGGGGAATTTTGTCAAGCCTACTGATGAATCGGCGTCAAAAACCTTAGAAGCGGTTACATTACCAGAAAACCTGCGGGCATTTATTGCCGATCCAGAAGGCGAGGAATCCTACCCCATTGTCACCTATACTTGGCTTTTGGCTTACCAGGACTATCCTGAGCCGGAGACGGCGAAATCTTTAGAAGCAACAATTGAGTATATGTTAAATGAAGGTCAAGAAATTGCCCCAGAGTTAGGGTATGTGAAGCTACCGCAAAATGTGAGGGAAAAAGTGGCAGAGGCGGCTGATGTGATTAGTCCAGATTATGATATTGACGTTAGCCAATAGGATTACGCGATCTGAGGGAGATGAGGTAGTTGTGAGTTTATTCACAATTATTCTACTCGTCGGGGCGGGTTTAGTACTATCAGGGTAAACAAGAAAAGATAACAGTCTCCCCCCGCCCCTACATAAAACTCTACCTTCCTCAGATGCTACGTTTAACCTGTTCGCTGGTATTCTGGAAATTCTGATAACTTGGTTCACTTTGATCAATTGTAAGCAACCCCGGTCTAAAGACACGGAGCTTTAGCCAAATAAGTTAAAGCTGTGCTTACCAGCCTAAGTGCTAAGCGCACTACGTTATCGGCAATTGTTAAAGACCTACCTGCGGATGCGATAGCCAGTTTGCTGCTCTAGAACCGAAAAGTTAAACAGTTTTAAGGTCACTGAAACAGTGCTTTTTGGACAGTTACCGACCGATAACCTTGGCGAGGCTAACTTTACCCCAGAAATGGGTGAAAACCGGAGGGGCAA
>NZ_JAVJZI010000009.1:0-19218 GCF_040223135.1 Coleofasciculus sp. G3-WIS-01 | reverse complement strand
ACTGGTGACATTGTAAAAGCAGTTGTTACCTCTGGGAAAAAGGTTGGAACTTACGCCGGGAGGGTTGCAGTTCGCTCTACTGGTAGTTTCAATATTTCAACAACAGGTGGGCTGATTCAAGGAATTAGCCACAAATACTGTCAACAAATTCATCATTCATGATGGTTACAATTATGGTTTTTGAATATTGGAGGCTTCTTAAACCGCTACCGTGCGTTCCTCCCCGGTCTGAAGACACGGGGTTTCCCGCAACGGACGAGTTCTGATGACTTGAGTACAAAGGAACAGGAAACAAGGAACAGGAAACAAGGAACAGGGAACGGAGATCTGTAGTTATTAGAAATTAATTGCAAACTTCATAATCAACCATCAACAACGCACTTTTATATCAACTTATGCAGCAGACCACTCTCAATGTAATTGCCATTGGCATTTTCGGAATGACCCTTTCCGCCCTCCTGAGCCCAATTTTTAATATTCCACCAGCTATTCCAGCTTTGGCAACATTTGGAATTTTAGGATTGGCTACGGTAGACACTCTCAGCTTTCAAGGTAAAGGTACAACGGTACTATTAGATTGGCTGGCAAGGAGGCGCAGTGAGTATCGCGATCGCATTGTGCACCATGAAGCGGGTCATTTCCTTGTGGCTTACCTTTTGGGGATTCCGATCACGGGTTATACGCTGACAGCTTGGGAAGCCCTAAAGCAGGAACAACCGGGTTTAGGTGGCGTGCAATTTGATACTCAGCAACTCTCGCCGAATCCACTTGCCATTGGCGAAATGCGATTGACTCTGGATCGATTCTGTACCGTCTGGATGGCAGGAATTGCCGCAGAAACTCTAGTTTACGGTGAAGCGGAGGGAGGAATTGACGATTGCCAAAAATTAAAAGAGGCATTGACATTATTTAAACGTCCTGCTGGCGAATTGACCACCAAACAGCGCTGGGCGATGCTCCAAGCTCAAACTATGTTACAGGACAATTGGAAGGCTTACGAAGCCCTCGTTAAAGCTATGGCAGAACGGACATGCGTAGGCGACTGCTACCGTTTGATTCAAGAGCATTACCACAGTTAAACAGGAAGGGTACAGGGGAAGCTGGGGAAGAAAAATTAGTAAGCTGTTCGGCATTTAAACCTTAATATCAATCATGGCGCAATCCTTGTAGTGCGAGTATCTTGCTCGCTACTCATACCCAATTTAAATGTATTACAGCTTAGGGGCGGGTTTAGTCACATTTAGGTGTGGTCTAGAAAGGATAATAGTGAAACCCGCCCCTACACACAACCGTACCTTTGAGCAAAGCGAAGGGTCAAAACTCAACACTCAAAATTCAGACGTAGCAGGCTACGTCTGGTACATTAATAAAGTGTGTCAATAAAGTGTGTCATCACTGTAAAGCACTTGGTTGAGTCCTTTGGCTTTGGCACGCAAAAGGTTATGGTCAGCGCGTTTGACGAGGCTTTCGCCTTTGTGGTCATCTGAAGCCTTGAGACAAGCAATGCCAACGCTAATCGTAATCTCGATCGCGATCGTACCATCTACATTAAACGGTTGCTCGTTGATCAGGTATCGCAGGCGCTTGGCAACGATTTGAGCTTCCTCGCCGTTGGTTTGATTGAGAACCACTAAAAACTCTTCGCCGCCATACCGAAACAAAGTATCCTGTAGGCGCAGATTATGCTGGAGTCGGGTTGAGAGCAACTGCAAAAGGCGATCGCCTACTTGATGTCCATAAGTATCATTCACGGATTTGAAATGATCCACATCCATCATAATCACGCTTAAGTCAGTGATGTAGGTGCGGGCATTTTGAATTTGCCGGGGTAACTCCCATTCCATTGCCCGACGATTATTAAGTTCCGTTAAGGGATCAGCCAGAGCCAGGGTTGAGAGCACATCATTGGTTTGCAGCAGTTTTTGATAGAACTTCACACTGCGCCATCCGGCTAGGATATGGGCTTTCAGGAGCCGATATTCTGCCAACGTGCTGCCTGGATCTCCTGTTGGGGCGCAGGTTAAGGGTAGGTAAGCATCTGCACCGCCTTCTAGGGCTTCAGCACAAATAATTTGCTCCCGACGTGGATCGGGTTTACCTTCACTCAAGGGATAAGAGGGGTCATTAATTAAAATGCAATAGGTCCAGCTTAACTGCAGCTGTTCTTTAACCTGCTTACAGAGATCCAAACTACCGTTCTGAGTTGCCTGTACGATTAAAATGGCGTATTGTCTAGCTTGAACCTTACTCAGAGCATCCTCCGGATTGGCAGACGCTTCCACCTTGCCAGACGTGATCGTGCGAATCTGGTCAAGGAACGTCTTAAGGAATTGTGAATTTCCCACGATTAATACAGAAGCGTCCATTTTGGGATGTAGCTCGACAAGAGCTGAGACATTTACCCTGTGCACCTGATGTTAAAACGTTTTATACCAGAATTTGAAGCTTTGGCAGGGATTTCCCCTCTCTATCCAGAGTAGACTCTTTTTTGGACTAAGAACAGTGGTAGATGTGCTGTAGGCAGAAACTTACGCCGATCCTCTTGAGGGTTGCTACCCTGCTTTGGATGCGATCAAGAGTTCGAGTATAACTCATTTGCCCTGACTTCTACACTAACTTATCGTGCTTTGGAGCCTTCTGCCTTGGAGCCTTGTCTCCACCAATAGTGTAAGTATTCAACCGGACATGATATAACCCCACCCAAATCAACGATTTAGATGGGGGTAAAGATGGCAAAACCTCAGTCAGTGAAATACCTTCTGAGGAACCTTTGTTGGGAAAACACTGAGTTAGGAGATTATTTCTTTTGTTTGAGCTGCTTCAAGATTGAACCGACACCCAAGGAACCAATAGCTAGCAAGCCACCGATTGTACCGGGTTCAGGAACCTCTGTCTGATCATAGGTCTGAACGATTGATGAAATTTCCGCAGAACCACCCGCTTCGGCTTCAACCCGAATCTCTTTGGTAATGTTCAATTTCTTGTATGGGGTAGCTAGGTCAAAATCTTCGCCTTCTAGTGCTGGATCTTGTAGGTCTGATCCCCCTTCATAAGGATTAGACACCATTAGTTCGGCAACAATCGCACCATCGACTCTAGCCGTCTCCTTCACACTGGCTTTTCCATTCCCTGCAAAAGCTCCATTAAATGCCAGATTAATGGAGTTAATCGCCTTGGTGGGATCTAATACTTCTACATCAAAGCTAATTAAGGCTTCCAGGAACTCAGTTTCTGGTGAAGCAAAATTGGTTACAGAAAAAGGTCCTTGGATATCAATTCCAAAGGGACTGTTTTCAATGGTATTGATCTTAATTTCTTCACAACTGTTAGGAACCAGCAGTCCCGGACCAGACGTCGAGAGTGCACACTGAAAGTTACTGAATCTTTTATCTCCCACATCCAGAAAGCCGTTGCCAATCTCTCCCAATGTGATCGCCTGAGCTGGAGCGGCTAGAGTGCCTACCACTGTGACGCCTGTAACTGCCGCTGCTATTGCCCATTTATGTATCATATTATATCTCCCTAACTGAACTGGACGACTGTGAATGGCGAAGGTTTTTTAGAAGAGGTTAATCTTCTTCTCTATATTTCTCTCTCTTTAAAGATACCTTATATAAACTGGGCTGTCATTCCCTCTACAGTAAAGTTTTGGTGAATTTACGGCTTGATTAACATGAAGTTTTGGTAAACCTTGAAGTAGGCTAGAAAATTAATTGGCATACCTTTGGTACAAAGGTTTCGAGCGATCATTTGCTAAAAAGCGATCCTCCTTGATATTCAGTCGCAAAGGAAGATCGCTTGCTCTCAAGCCGTGATCAGGGCTTGGCTGATAAGAGATGAGTCCCCGTCTCCAGGAATTCTAAAAAAAATCGGGTAAGTGCTGAGTTGTACTATACCCTCTATGTTTAGCCGTACCACCCGATTGATGGGTGAATATCGCTTTGGCTTAGTTTTTGTCGTTGTCAGAGGGAAAGAAAGAAGTAAACCCACTGAATTGACGGTTGCGCTTGAACATGAAGCCAGCTCCTAAGGCACCTAACACCAGCAAGCCACCCATGGTTCCAGGTTCGGGTACCTGTTTTTTGTAGTTTTGTCCAATCAATGAAATTTCGGCTGAACTGTCTGGACCGGCTTGAAGCAAGATATCTTTGGTTATATTTAATTTTGAAACAGGGTACAGCAGATCAAAGTCTCCGGCTTCAAATGCAGGATCTTGTAAGTCTGTGCCGGCACCTGAATTGGTAACCTTGAGTTGTCCGATGATATTACCGCTCATATCACGAGCCGTCTCGGTCACACTAGCTCGCGCTAATCCCTCAAATGCTCCGTTAAAGGCAAGCTCAATATTGCTGATGTCGCTTCCATCCTTAGCCATTACATCAAAGCTGATTAAGGCATCAATGAAAGCTACTCCTGTGTTTCCTATATTGGTGGCGGAGAAGGGTCCTTGGATTTCCAGGTTAAAGGAAGGATTTGTGTGGTTTATCTTAATTTCGTCGCAACTGTTGGGAACTAGAAATGAGTTAGCGAGATTGGATTTTGCTAAGCTGCAGGTAAAGTTGCTGTAGGTGAAATGATCCGTCATGAAGGTGCCACCCCCTGACCAAATTTCTCCCAAGGTGATTGCCTGAGCGGGAGCGGCGAGAGTTCCAACTACTGTTGCGCCTGTAGCGGCGGCTGCGATTGCCCATCTGTTCATCATACTTAAACTCCTCGATAGATAACTGCGTCTAGTGTGTATCTTTCGCTTTAGGTTTTTTCTCTGCCTAAGCTAACTTCATATTACTCAAGCTTTCTGAAAGTATCCATAAAGTTACGATGAACTTTCTGTAAACTTTTCATGAAGTTCCGTCCAGGTGGGCAAGACATCCTGCTATAGGGGGATTTCTTGGGATTAACGCTCCCTGGGGGTTAGAGATTTTTAATATTACACAAGTGACTGCACGCTTTGTGCGTGGACGATGTATTTAGGATAACAAAACTTTGTCAAGATCCATTGATCAATAAGAGATGACCGTAGGGGTTTGGTAACCAAACCCCTACACCCCCATTCTCCAAATCAAGAATTCCGCTTCCTTCCCCTCGTAGGGGAGGCGTCGGGAGGGGTCTTTTCACGGGAAGTCTAGAAACCTGAGTTGGGGCGGGTTTAGTCACATCTGTTGTGCAACCAAAAAGATAGTCGTGAAAGTGAGCCCCTACAGAGGCGCCACATAACGTGAAAGTCAGATCTATAAGGGGGACGGGAGGGGGACGGAAAATAACTATATTCCGCTTCCCTTCCCTTGTAGGGTTCTATGAGGGGTTTGGGAGGGGAGGGAGTTAATTGACCAACAGTATCCTTGAGTTCTTAGCGGTTAAAGCAATTGCTGAATTTGTTCAGGGGTAATCTGCTCAACATTGCTAAAAACTTGAGCCGCACCTGCTTTTTGTAAAGTTTGCTGGTATGCACAAAGACGCTCGGTTGTTTCCTGAACGTGTGGCGGGAGAACACCAACACCAACCCAGGTTCTTTCTGGATGAAGAGTTTTAGCTGCCTTAACCGTGTACATATCAGCCACGGTATCTCCTACATAAATGGTGGGTAATGGTTGCTCAATCTGGTGCTGCTGCTGAAGCTGGTTAATTACCGCCAATAGTCCTGTCGGATCAGGTTTACCAGGTGCATCTTCCATCGCCACGAGTACGGGGGCTGGCAAACCTAGACGTTTTGAAAGAGCATAAAGTGCTTCATTTCGTGTCGCCCCACTGAAAAAGCCCCATAAAATACCGGCTGAGGTTAGATGTTCAAGATAGTTAGGTTGGAGGAGTAATGGTTCATGACAGATGTATCCTGTCCAATGATTTGGATCACTGCCTCGGTAGCGAGCATTAAAAAAGGCAATCAGGCTATCATAATCTAGGGCAACCTGCGATCGCGCCTGACCTCGCTGCTCAAAGTGGCGATAGATGAGTTCCCGTGAGGCATCCCAATCGTTGTTCCATAACCCTTCGGATTTGAGGTGGTCAATCTCGGCTGAAGACGGGCGATACACTCCGGCGGTAAAATGCTCAACTGTATCTGCGATCGCTCTCCGGTAAGATCCACTCACATCCCGAACGACACCATCGATATCGAAAACCACAATCGCTCGTCCAGACCCTGATTTTATCCTTGATTCTAAATTTGTCAATGTGAAATTATTGATCGTACATTAATTATAAGATACTTGATCTATTCTTGATCTATTCTTGATCTATTCTTGGAGGTTTGTTTGTCTAAATTTATCTTAAAAGTTCTCTGGTTAGAAGAGAATGTAGCACTCGCCGTCGATCAAGTCGTGGGTAAAGGAACTAGCCCACTGACATCCTACTTTTTCTGGCCCCGTAACGATGCTTGGGAACAAATCAAAAACGAACTGGAAGCTAAACATTGGATTAGCGAAGCAGATCGCATTGAGTTGCTCAACACAGCCACTGAAGTAATTAACTACTGGCAAGAAGAAGGTAAAAATCGTCCCATGAATGAAGCTCAGGCAAAATTCCCCGAAATAACCTTTACAGGCAGCGCCTAGAGCGTCGGTTCAGCCATAGGGGTTAGTAGAGACGTTCCATGCATAGTCTCTAGTTTTCCTCACTGATGCCTCATCTGACTGAATTGATTATACAAGGGAGCTATCCAGCCAGTTAATGTGTGGATAGCTCCTTTGTTTTTCACAGGTCATGCTAGCTTAGCATCAAACCATACCACCCGCCGCTTGAAAGCGAGCTCTTGCCCTCTTTAAAGCTTGCGTGGCTTGAATTTTCTCTTGCCGATTCTCGCTGGTTTGGACTTGCTCGAGACGCTCTTGGGCTTGAGAGAAAGCTTCCCGTGCTGCTTCCTTATCAATCGTCTCTCCCCGTTCCGCCCCATTGACGAGAATAGTTACTTCATTATTTTCAACTTCGGCAAATCCACCCATAAGTGCGATGGGTATCCAGTCTTTGGCGGAACGAACTCGCATCACCCCAATGTCCAGTGCAGATAACAGCGGGGCGTGACCCATCAAGATACCCAGTTGACCCGTCGTGCTGGGCAAAATTACTTCTTCAGCCTCAGAATCCCAGACAGTTTTGTCCGGAGCAATAACTCGAACCGTTAAGCTCATAATCTGTTAGTCGTCCTTTGTCATACTCGCGCTGCGTTAATCAAGCTACTTGACATCCGTCCTTGAAAGACGGGGAGTCTGAACCCAAATTTCCGGTGATTAGTCATTAGTCATCAGCTTGGAGGAGCAAACATGACTAATGACTCAAAACGAAAGAAGAGATTAACCTTTCATCTTCTCAGCTTTAGCGATCACTTGATCAATATCACCGACCAGGTAGAATGCCTGTTCGGGCAGGTCATCCAATTCTCCATTCAGAATCATTTGGAATCCCTTAATCGTTTTTTCAAGAGAAACGTACTGACCGGCCAAACCGGTAAATACTTCCGCCACAAAGAAGGGCTGAGATAAGAAGCGCTCAATCTTCCGCGCCCGAGCAACCGTCTGACGGTCATCTTCTGACAATTCATCTAAGCCCAGAATCGCAATAATATCCTGGAGTTCCTTGTAGCGCTGTAGGGTTGACTGCACAGCACGCGCCGTTTGGTAATGTTCTTCACCCACGATATTGGGTTGGAGCATTGTCGAAGTTGAATCTAGGGGGTCTACGGCTGGGTAGATTCCCTTTGAGGCTAAAGCACGAGATAATACCGTCGTCGCATCTAGGTGAGCGAAGGTGGTTGCTGGTGCTGGGTCGGTTAAGTCGTCGGCTGGAACATAGACCGCTTGAATCGAGGTAATTGATCCTTCTTTGGTTGAAGTAATCCGCTCTTGCAGTTCACCCATTTCTGTAGCCAATGTGGGCTGATATCCCACAGCCGAAGGCATCCGACCGAGGAGTGCAGATACTTCTGAACCCGCTTGCACAAACCGGAAGATATTGTCGATGAACAGTAGCACGTCTTGCTTGTTGACATCACGGAAATGTTCCGCCATCGTCAACGCCGCCAGACCGACACGCATCCGGGCACCGGGGGGTTCGTTCATCTGACCGTAAACCAGGGCCACTTTAGATTGGCTGAGGTCTTCTTCGTTGATAACCTTTGACTCTTTAAATTCGTTGTAAAGGTCATTTCCTTCGCGGGTGCGTTCGCCAACACCACCAAATACGGATACACCCCCGTGAGCTTTGGCAATATTGTTGATCAGTTCTTGAATGATCACGGTTTTACCAACACCCGCTCCACCAAACAACCCAACTTTACCTCCGCGACGGTAGGGCGCTAGCAAGTCTACAACCTTAATCCCCGTTTCAAAAATCGACGGTTTGGTTTCCAGTTCGGTGAATTTAGGAGCAGAACGGTGAATCGGCGATCGATCTTCGGTATTGACCGGACCCAATTCATCGACAGGTTCGCCTAACACGTTAAAAATTCGTCCCAGGGTAGCACCGCCGACGGGAACACAAATGGCTGCACCCGTGTCTACTGCTTCCATCCCTCGAACTAAGCCGTCCGTACCACTCATGGCAACGGCTCGGACTTTGTTATCACCGAGTAACTGCTGCACTTCACAGGTTACCGCAACATCCTGTCCTGCTGCATTCTTACCTTCAATTTTCAAGGCATTGTAAATCCTGGGCATTTTGCCGCCAGGAAACTCAACATCGACAACAGGTCCGATGATTTGAGTAATAACGCCTGTGTTTGTCTTTTCTGTGGTGGCTACCATGCTTGCGTCTATAAGTGATTGATGTTTCTTTACAAAGAAAGTTGATCGGTCGTGAGCTATTCAATCAAAGCTGGCTCTTGCGAGTTCCCGCCTCAACGTTAGCCAAGTGAGCCGAAGGTTAGTAGGTGGGAGTCGTGCTTCAGCACTTAACAATACCGTTCTCTAGATTACCACTTATAGGCGATCGCAAACCCAATAGCCATTTAGGGTATGCAACTGTAATCAAATACTTACCCAAAGCTACTCATGTTTGGACTTTTTGGGTAAGTCTTATGTAACGGATTAGCTGCTCCCATTCAGTATTCTTGGCATTGAGTTTGCTGTTTGCGTCTAAGCCGTGTCAGAACGCCTACAGTTGCCACTCCCAGCAATCCGATTACCCCCGATGGTTCTGGCACACTCTTGGGTTCCGGCTCATCCGGGGGAAATAAAGTTCCAGGGTCATCTGAGGGAAATTGAGGTTCATTAGGCGGCTCTTGAGTGGGTTGAGGTTTTATTTGTGGCGGTTTTGTCCCCAGAGACTTGCCTTTGATGAAGACAGCCGAGTCTAATATGCCATCACCCCAATCAGCTACATTAATCTTGATCGTATTTCGGCTATTTTTTATGAGCTGACCCTCAAAGGTCAAATTTTTGGTAAACCCATCCAGCTTCGTATTGATACCAGACCCTACAGGATTATAAATAAAGTCAGGGTGATACGAGGTCTCGTCGTTGGGGTCAGGCACTAAATTGTTGATCGTAACGGCTTGACCATCGCTTAACAGAGCCAAGGACTGTCCATTCAACCACATTGTAAACGAATCGTTAAAATCAGTCCCGCCAAATTCGACAAATTCTTCTGAACCAAAAACATATTGAAAAAATAACTTTTCTACGCTATCGTCAGCATCAAAGCTGAGTTCCAAAGTCATGTTATCCCCTTGCATCCCTATTGCCCTATCTTCAGGGGAGGAACCTGCCGCCGGATCTACAGGGGGAGGGCTTTGTGGCTCAAAATCTGTACTCAAGTCGCTTAGATCTCCCCCGTGAAAATCTACTCCTCCATCTTCCTCGTTTAGTCCAGGTAAGTCTGCGACTTTGCCCGTACTCAAAACGATGCCCTCACCCAGACCAAAGGGATCGTTGTTGAAAATGCCAAAGGCATCATCATTAACTCTTTGCAGATCATCGTAAACTGTTAAACCAAAGTTACTCAGTCCAGCCGTATCCCCTAGCAAAGCATTAAGTAAATCTTGGGCATTGCTATTGGGTGTGATTGTAAATGCCATCGCTGGCAGTCCCCCTAAGCTCAGAATAGCCGTTGTTGCAATAGTGATCGTTGTTGTCTTGATTGGTAGAAGCCCCATTGTTTTTCCCTCCTTAAAGGAAAATAGTCGCATAGTGTTCTCACGGATTTCAAGCTCTTCGGCTTGTCTTCACAGAAATAACACATTAATGTAAACTTTTGTTAAAAATAGGGGTTAAAATAATTTTCTTGTATTCTCCATTTTACTCTGTAATACAAGTAATTGATTGCTCGGCTCTAACACTGAGCAAAATTCCCTTCCGATGCAAAAAGCAGTTATCATTTGTCCCGGTATCCACAATCCACAGTTGACACAAGAGTTTTTAGCGGGGTGGCAACGCTGTGACTCTGGAAATACATGGCGTGTTCAGCAATTATTAATATTTAATAGCCAAGAGTATCCAGCTTATTCAGCTATTCATATTTTGAACTATTTGCAGCGTCATATTACCCCAGGGAACACCTCCCTTACTTTTATCAGTTTTAGTGCCGGAGTGGTGGGGGCGATTGGTGCAGCATGGGGATGGCAGATGCTTGGGGGAACCGTGAAAGCTTTGGTGGCGTTGGATGGGTGGGGTGTGCCACTCTATGGAACCTTTCCCATTTATCGGCTGAGTCACGATTATTTTACCCACTGGAGTTCTGCCTTATTGGGGAGTGGCGGGAGTCGTTTTTATGCTGACCCCGCCGTAGAGCATCTAAAGTTATGGGAAAAGCCGGATAATTGTCCAGGGTGGAGGGTGCAGCGAGGTAGAAATGGGGGAGAATGGCGACGTTATATGACGGCAGCTGAGTTTGTGGTGCAACTCGTGCAGGATTAGCCGTTTTCGGATCGATAATCGGTATAACTCTAGCCATCAACGCCAGAGTTGATGGGTAATAGAATGGCTGACGCTGCCTTAGGCGTCTTCAATCAATAAGAAAGAATGAAGTAGTCTTCTATTGTAACTCATTCACCGGAAACGATCCAGGTTTAACCACAATCATTTTCGTTTTCCCCTGACGATTCACTTCAATATCGAGATTCGCCCCCACCTCACTCGCTTCTACTTCCTCTTGTACATCCGAAGCCGTTTTAATCTGTTTTCCACCAACTTTTTGAATAATATCGCCCGGTTCAAGACCCGCTTGTTGAGCTGGGGAACTGGGAACGACGCGGACGATTAAGACGCCTTGATCTTGAGTCACCTTTAAAGCAGCATCTTGATCCTGATTAATTTCTTTGCGTAACTCGGGGGTTAATGTTACCATCTGAATTCCCAGATAAGGATGGTCCACCCGACCTTTTTCAAAAAGCTGTTCAGCAATGCGTTGAGCGGTTTCAATGGGAATGGCAAAGCCCAATCCTTGAGCATTGGCGCGAATGGCAGTATTAATGCCAATAACTTCACCACTGGCATTTAATAGCGGTCCTCCAGAATTCCCTGGATTAATTGCGGCATCAGTTTGGATAAAGCTTACTCGTTTTTCGGGAACACCAACCTGAGAACTCGATCGCCCCAAAGCGCTAATAATGCCTACAGTTACGGTATTATCTAAACCCAGAGGATTACCGATCGCAATTGCCCACTCGCCGGGAATCAACTGTTCGGCTTTACCCAAGCGGACGGTTGGCAAATTCTCTGCCTCAATTTTAATAATTGCCACATCGGTCACCGGGTCTGCACCCAACACCCGACCCTCTAACGTCCGCCCATCCTTGAGCGTAACCTTGACGATATCCGCCCCGTCGATAACATGAGCATTGGTAATAATTCGCCCATCCGACTCCAGAATAAAACCCGATCCCGTTCCCCGTTCTACGCGAGGTTCAGGAACAGGCATCTCATTGCCAAAAAAGCGGCGGAAGAAGGGATTTCTAAAGGCTTCGGGAACGTCTTGACTGACCTGACGCGCCGCATCAATTCTCACCACCGCAGGTCCTACTTGCTCGACGGCTTGGGCAATAAAATTGAGATTGGCAGGACCAGAACGATTGGTGCGTCGAGTTGGGGATAAGGGTTCCAATACCGCAGGCATCGCTTCTGGAGGATTGAGTCCTTGAGGCTGAGCTATGAGGTAGCGACTGCCCAAAACCCCTGCTCCACCGCCTAAGCCTAGCAAGGTCAGATAAACGGTTAGCTGCTTTAAAGATAAACTCATGGTCTTGAAAACTATGGGATAGTTTTTGCAGGGGTTGACAAGCGCGATCGCAACTCGCCAATGGCGCTCTTGTTGCTGCCTTTAATTGTACAACCTTTTAAGAGTGCCTCTGCTCCCCTGCTTCCCCTGCTTCCTAATTTTCTACTGGGGAGAGAGCATCAATGAATGATGATGCTGTCGCAGGGGAATTTCAATCACAAACTCACTGCCTTGCCCCGGTTCAGAATTACATTGAAGACATCCCCCATGTTTTTCCACGATAATCTGATAGCTAATCGACAAACCCAAACCCGTGCCTTTGCCTACAGGTTTGGTGGTGAAAAACGGATCAAATAGACGCTGACGCACAACCTCACTCATCCCAGACCCATTATCAGCAATGCGGATCACCACCCATGGATTCACTGACGACGATTGTGCTTGAGATTTTGGACG
Source organism: Coleofasciculus sp. G3-WIS-01 (assembly GCF_040223135.1). Classification (NCBI taxonomy): domain Bacteria; kingdom Bacillati; phylum Cyanobacteriota; class Cyanophyceae; order Coleofasciculales; family Coleofasciculaceae; genus Coleofasciculus; species Coleofasciculus sp. G3-WIS-01. The sequence continues at coordinate 6,618 of NZ_JAVJZI010000009.1, read as the reverse complement.
CCTGACTTGTTTAATCGCCGTATGAATAACAATAGTGGGATAAGGACTAGAGGATTGTCCATCAGACAACTGGGCTTGAGCATTTAAGCGTCTCAACTCTTCGAGGGCATCAATGGCATTACTCAGCAGATTCATAAAGACTTGGTTGAGTTGTCCCGGATAACATTCCACCAAGGGTAAATCCCCGTATTCCTTCACCAATTGCACTTCAACCAAACCGGGCGTCGCTTTGAGCTGATTTTGTAGAATCAACAACGTATTATCTAGTCCCTCGTGCAAATCCACCGATTTCATCTCGGCTTGATCCAAGCGGGAGAAATTCCGTAACGACAGCACCAAGTTGCGAATGCGATCGGCACCTAGTTTCATGGAGTTTATTAGTTTAGGCAGGTCAGTTTTGACAAACTCCAAGTCAATGTCTTGGGTGGTTTCTTGAATTTCGGGTACAGGCTGGGGATATTGCTGCTCATAGAGTTCCAGCAGCCCCATCACATCCTGAACGTACTGAGAAGCGTAAGCGATATTGCCGTAAATAAAATTAATCGGATTATTAATTTCGTGAGCCACACCAGCAACCAGTTGTCCTAAAGACGACATTTTTTCAGTCTGAATCAACTGACTTTGATAAGAATGCAGTTGCTGGATCATCCGCTTGAGTTCGCGGGTTTGTTTTTTTAATTGGGCTTCACTTTGCCGCAGAGCTGTTTCTACCCGCTGGCGTTCGAGAATATCCTGCTGAAGCTGGACATTAGCTTGAGTGAGCTGTGCTGTGCGCTGTTCAATTTGAATTTTCAATTGATCATGGGACTTTTGCAGGGCTAAGTCCGCTCGCTGGCGCTCCCCTATTTCATGGCGCAGTCGTTCATTCGTCTGGGCTAATTCAGAGGTTCTTTCCTCTACCGCCTGTTGCAGTAGTTCGATTACTCCATACATTTCCACCGGGTTAAGCACTTGCAGCAGGCTGGTTTGGGAAACGATTCCCACTAATTCTCCCTGATTTGAGCGAACCACCAACCGTCGCACCCGATGCTGCTGCATTTTTTCGTGGGCTAGCCACAAGGAATCCGAGGGACACAGACAAAATAGCGGCGTACTCATCGCCTCTTGAGCCTTCAGGCGCGATAAATCCAGTTCTAGTGCCTGAAACTGGACAATATCGCGTTCAGTGACAATTCCCACAGGAATTAGGGACTGAGAATGAAGCATTGGGCATGGACAAACTTGAGTCAAAGGAACAGAATGTCCGGTTTGGCTGAGGGTGGCTTGTTCCTGATACTGAATTTCTGGAACTTTGAGTTGAGTAATCACCACGCAACTAACCTGATGCTCTGTCATTAGCTGTGCTAACTGTAGCACCGATGTGGTCACGGGTACATGAATCACTGCTGTGGTCATCACATCTTGCACACAGCGTAATCGCGTCAGTAGATTCACCGGTTGCAGCGCTTTGCGAATACTCTCATGAGTCACAATTCCCATAGGTTGCCCTTGCTCATTGACAATCGGCAGGTGACGAATCCGATGCTGGCGTAAGAGTCCCAATGCGGTAAAGATATCGTGAGACGGTGACGGTTGCAGCATAATCGCGGGTTGAGTCATGGTTTGGGCAATATTGACTCGGCTTAAGGGAAGACCCGCAGCGGCTAACTTAACGATATCGCGCTCGGTGAATATTCCCACCAGTCGCCCTCCCTCCATCACCAATACACAACCTGCCGCCGTATCAGCGATACCAAAAGCTGTATCTTCTTCCTGAGATAAACATGAAATTTTTGGCAGATTTCCTAGGCTTTGACTAATGTCAGTTGCTAACGCCTGGGTGGGTAACCGGCAACTGCGAAATCGACTCATGAGCGCCAAGACATCCCCCAGAGGGGTATCTGGTGTGACGGTCAAAAAATGAGCATCAATTGCTGGTTCTAGCGCTAAGGAATGAAAAGGCAGACCACTCGGCTGCATGAGCAATGTCTCTGGGGTGATGATTGGCGTAGCTGGATAGAGTTACGGAGATGGGAAGTGAACACTAAGGGTTAGACAGAGCTTGACAATTTGGCTTAGTTATGGTAATTGCTGTTTTATAGCTATGGCAGCTATTCGCCTGCCAAGGAGGAGCTTAAATTGGGAACTATAGAAATATGAGAGTTGCACCCTAGAAATCTGTAGAACTTCAATCACTCCGTTTTATAGGCAATTTTACGCTGTGGCTTGACCTGTTTCTGCCTGTTTTTTTTAAGGTTGTAATAAATCATTACATTCACACTGAACTCTCCCTGGTATAAATACCAGGGATTCTCAACAGATATTGGATCAATCAAGATTGAGACGATTGACCCAATGTTCCCTTGCCAAAGAATTTCGGCGGTTCATTTAAGGTGTATACCTGAGTGGCAGAAGCGATCGCCTGACGGATATAGACAGGGGTTTGTAACACTCCTAATAACCCTACGCCGTCGATTAGGCGCAACCCCCCGGTTGTGTTTTCTTGCAAACGTTGGTCAACAGTGGCAGGTAGGGGTTGAGTATCAATGGCTTGGAGAGAGCCGATCACAAATCCCCACGGCTCACCGTAGGTGGGGGTGTAGCAACAATAGGAATGTACATTGGGAAAAACGGTGTTTAGGGTGTGCACTAGACGACCATGGGCTTTGACGGAGACAGGTCCAACGGGTCCGGCTTGTAGGACTAAAAACCCATCAGGTGTTAAAACTCGCTGGACTTTCTCAAAAAACTCTTTGGTAAAAAGTTTATAGGATGGTCCTTCTTCAATCGGATCAGACAGATCGGATATGATAATATCCCACTGTTGCTCCATGTTGTCTAACACCTCTAGAGCATCGCCAATCACCAATTGAGTCCGAGGATCATCAAAGGCATTTTGGTGCATTTCCGGCAGGTGTTGTCGGCAAGCATCCACAACCTCACCATCAATATCCACCATCATCACCCGCTCAACTGTTTTCCAGCGTAGGATTTCGCGCACCGTTGCGCCTTCACCCCCTCCCAAGACAAGAACATGGCGTGGATTAGGGTGAGTGATCATCACAGGCTGAACCAAGGCTTCATGGTAAATAAACTCATCGCCCGTACAGGACTGCCATTTGCCGTCTAAAACTAAGCCTTTGCCATAAGCTCCTGTTTCAACAATATACATCTCCTGATAGGCGGTTTTTTTGTAAGCCAAAACCTTGGTAATCCCATGAACATACATATCCCAAGGTGTGATGTACTCGCTTATCCACAAATCAGCACTAACATGACTGCCAGCCATATAGCCCCCTCCTTCCTAAGTTACACCGATCGTCATTATTGCAGAAATAGCCAACAGACAACAGGTAACGGGAACATCCCAGTTTGACATCGTAGCCGATGATCTAAGCTGAATCGAACAAGGTGAGAATTTGCTTAAATAGAGGTTCATGAGCGCGAGTTTGTAAAATGGCGCGAGCTACTTCGATAAACTTATGATCTCGTTGGTTGTTATACTCAATCAATTTACTGGCTGGATGAAACGTCAGATCATCAGCTTCTAATTCATTAGTACTTCCCGTTTGTAAACCCGAAAACCTCGGTCTCCAGGAGATGGATTTACCCCGCAAGGTAAATTGAAACCACTCAATTTGGTCGTGGCGAAGTTCAACCACTACGTCGAAATAAGGCTCACCTCCTTGATACCAAACTTTGGTAATTCCCTCTTTCGCTGGGCTTAATATCCCTGGATCGATCTGTCTGAGGGAAGCCCCTAATCGTTTAATTTCATCTTGATCCATCTGCGTCACGAATTTGGGTCTCAGCTCCCTGGTATATCCCCATAAAGGTAAGCTGATCGCTAAAACTATATACTGGATACGCCCATATCGCCAATGACTCCGGATTTCTAGGTGGAGAGAGGAAATTTGCCGCCACCTATCAAGTGATTGATGTTGAACCTTTACGATGACCTCTGATTCAATCCTTGCTGGCGTTTGAGGCATAGGATCAGCGCGATCGCTAACAGACCCATGACCATGCCCGGTTCGGACACGCTGACGGAATTAGCATTGTTTGGCTGAGGGAGCTGTTCTTTTCCGTCTTCCACCTTACGGTCAAAACGATCATTTTCGGCTTCGGCTTTCTTCAGTGCCTCTCGCTGCTCATCATTGACGAGGACAATCATTGATGAGTAGGGCGTCACCAATTTATAGGTTTTGGCGATCGCATGAATGGCATCCAGTTGAGCCAGTTGATCTCCCTTTATCTGTTGACTCAATCCTTTGACGAGTTGTCTGGCGGCTAATGGATCAAAACCCTTGTTAGCTGTGGTTTCACTGGGAATTTTTGCCATCGACCAAGCATAGCCATCCACAACACTCACCACCGATGGAGCTAATGCTGCCTTTGTTGCCAGTCGCTGCAAGACCTCTGGGAGTTCTGTAGACACACCCCCCCACTATCTTGAATGGCTTTTAACGTCCCATCATCATAAGCAGGTGGCAACGCGCCTAGATGCACCATCCATAACGGTGCAGGCATGTCTAGCCCATCTTTACTGTCCTCGGATAACTCATAACTCCCCTCATCCGTTACCAGTAAAATACCATCATAAGGCGTATCACCTTGTAATTGGAGAAACTGTTGCAGCATCTCCCGATATTGGATTGTGCCATAGAAGGTGATCTTTGCCGGATTAAACGTCTGGATATTGTCGATACGCTGAGGTTGTTTCCCCGCAGCAGCCGTAACGTACAAATCGGCATCATTGTTGGCAAAGGTGTTATCCGCGAAGCCCTGTTGGTTTAACCAATTGAAGGTTTTTATCAGTGCTTTCACCTGGGCTGACATACTGCGCGAACTATCCACCACGACAGCAAACCGCTTGCCTTGGGGTAAGGCGTAATCCTCTTGAGCGAGTGGCTTTGCTGTAAGCTGGTAACCCTCTGGGAAATTCACTTGATGGACTTTTGGCTGCTGCTGATCGGTGGCTCTTAAAAATGGAGGAAGCCACTCATCTTCAGACGTTGCGATCGCGTCTCCATTTCCCAAGCGTTGGGTGTCCTTTGTCCAGAAGATATTCCGTTTCTCTGCTAATCGAGGCAGCGCCCATCCCTGTGCTTGTCGCATCACGTTATAAGTTAACCACAGATGCATTTGCGTGGGGCGTTCGGTTGAATTTCTTTGTTCCCGAAATGATAATTTGGGCGGAACGGGGAAGGCTCTGAGGCGATAAAGGCGGGGTCCCACCTGTTCGAGTAACGCTGGATCAACGGGTCGCGATCGCCTCACCTGAGAATTGTAAACCTTTTGCGCCGCCCCCCGTGGTGAAACTTTAAATGGGAAACTTTGCGATCGCTTATCGGTGTCCCCCAGCCACAAACCTGTAATTGTGGCGCTTTCGGGTAAAGAAAAGTAGTAGAGTATTTCCTCTACATCATTGGTTTGGTTTTCATACACCTCGTAGAGTTCCACATCCGCCCAATCCCCGTGTTCGGTAACGCTGACTTGTTGCGATCGCAGCCATACCTTTTTCTGGTTAATATTCAAGACACCTGCCTTTGCCTCGTCTACAATTGCCGTAGATTGCAAGGCGCGTTGTACTGCCTTGCGCTCGGCTTTTTGGATGGGAGTGTCAAAGAATTCGGCGTAGAGTTTTTCGGCTTTTTCGATATCTGAACGAGAACCGTTGTACAAAAACGGCGACATCAGTTGGTTATAACTCACTTGTAAAAACAGGCAAAGCGACTCTGGTAAACCAAAGACGCTACGATACATCGTCTGGATATGGTTATTTTCTTCTATGGGACTGATATAGCGATAGGAGGACAAATAGGCGTTCAGCAGTCCGGTGCGAATCACCTGCGACTGGGTTAAGACGGCTGTTCTGGCGCTATCGGTTTGGGCGGGTTGAGCTAACAGTTTAAATGCCTTGACCTGGGGCTGTGTCGTGAATGAGATAAACAGAATCATCCAGACACTGATTACAGCAACAGTACCCTGAAACGTGGTTTTTTTGCCATACTGGGAGGCAAATTTGTTTATGATACGATACCCGGATTGAACATATAAGGCGGCTAGTGCCGAGGGCAAGCAAAAAGGTAAGATTCCAGAACCAAAAGATAGCATGGCTGGTTGTGTGGAGTAATGTTTTCAGGGTTGTGTTTTTTTTCATAAAACCCAATGATATAAGTTAGGATTTTTCCGGAAGACCGGGGATTGTTGTTTAGTCTTCAAATATAATCTGCCATTTTATCTTAGCAGGGGTTTGGGGAGTCGTAAGACCCACGCTGTAATCTGTGATTCAGCGCTCTTGATACACGACTCCCCAAGGTTAATTTAGGTAACTCAATGTTGCCTAAATTAACATTTACAGCTAGGCAGCTCTCTAATAAATGTCTTATGATAGGGGTATGCTGACATTTAACTATTGCTACCGAATCTACCCAGATGCCACCACTGAACAACGGTTAATTGAGTGGATGGAAATTTGCCGCCGTGCCTACAACCATGCACTGGGGGAGATAAAGGATTGGTGCAATAGCCGCAAATGTTTGATTGATAGATGTTCCCTGGTGCATGAGTACATCATCCCAGCAGATACCCCATTTCCCGGTGAACTAAGGCAGCTTAACAATTTGCCAAAGGCTA
>NZ_JAVJZI010000006.1:0-10416 GCF_040223135.1 Coleofasciculus sp. G3-WIS-01 | reverse complement strand
ATCAACTATGAACCATGAACCATGAATTAGAGAAATATATCGTATTTAAGATTAGCGACTGTCTCATGTCACTGCCAATGGATAATGTGTTAAAAGTAATCAACACTCCACCAACTGCCAGTGGCTGGAATGCCATGGGATTAATTCAAATCGGGAATCATACGATTCGGCTCGTGGATTTGCATCAGCAGTTAAATGCTGATAGAGACAGTCCATATTTAGTCTCTACTGTACCCGATCGCCAATCATTTTTAGTAATTACCCGTCCTCTAGCTAGGGAACTCTGTGGCATTATCGTCGATGAACCGCCAAATTTAGTTGAATTAAGCCGGGATATGATTCACCGATTACCTCAATCTAACCGTCAGTTGCAGATGGTTAGTCATGCCGCAATTATCTCTGATGAGGAGGTTACGACCACAATTTTTATGTTAGATTTGCAGCAACTCTTGAATCCAGTTGGGTAGCGGAAATAAGGGCGCTAGATCAGGGCACGATATTATCGTGCCCCTACCGCATCAATTCGTTGTAGGGGCATGGCATTACCATGCCCTATCAATTAGGTGGAAAGAATAAAAGAAACCCCCTTTTTGCCCTGGCGAGGAGGAAGTCGCAGCTACACAAACTTTCGTCCGCCTGCGCGGACTAGATTATAAAGGGGGTGGCTAACCCGGATTTGGTATCAGAAGTTGAAATGTCGTGTTTCTGGGTGAAAAGGCAACAGGAGAAGGTCCTAACGTATCCCCATCACCCCGTCACCTCGTCGGGGCGCTAGATCAGGGCACGATACTATCGTGCCCCTACCGCATCAATTCGTTGTAGGGGCATGGCATTGCCATGCCCTATTAATTAGGTGGAAAGAATAAACGTTAAAAGAGGAGATCATCCTTTGTCCTTTGTCAGGGTTTGAGGTGGTTTGACAAACCTTAACAGGGTTGAGCCAGATCAGTTCCGTGTTCTGAAGTCGAAATGCCGTGTTTTTGGGTGAAAAGGCAACAGGAGAATGTCTTAACGTATCCCCATCACCCCGTCACCTCGTCAGGGCGCTAGATCAGGGCACGATAGTATCGTGCCCCTACCGGATCAATTCGTTGTAGGGGCATGGCATTGCCATGCCCTATTAATTAGGTGGACAGCATCAAAGTCGAGGAAATGGAACAAGGATTTGCCCGAAAACCCCGAAAACTGAAGCGTGAAGACACGACTACGCCAGAACAATCCTCACCGTTGCTCCTCAAATCTTGGTCATTCGAGTCTTTTACTCGGCGTTTCAGGTTTGAAACCCCAAGTTTCAGGTTTGAAACCCCAAGTTTCAGGTTTGAAACCTCAAGTTTCAGGTTTGAAACCTCAAGTTTCAGGTTTGAAACCCCAAGTTTCAGGTTTGAAACCCCAAGTTTCAGGTTTGGAACCTCAAGTTTTAGGTTTGGAACCTCATCATCCCCTAGATAGGGCTTCCTGCCAAATTTCGTAGTTATAGAACTTGCAGTTCTCTTGGATAGCGAGGATGACGCTGAAAGCATTTTTACCAGAATCAGTTGGGATTAAGGTGAGGAGATGGGGGAGGTATTGAGTGATGGCGCCTGTGTCTTTCTTAGCGATATTACCTAAGGCAGCGGCGGCATTCCAACACACAGAAGAGTCAGAATGTTCCAGGAGTTTGAGCAAAGCAGGAATCGCCCTTTCAGAACCGATTTCACCTAAGGCATAGGCGGCTCTCCTACGCACAGAAGATCCAGAATCTGCCACGAGTTGGAGCAAAGCAGGAATCGCCCTTTCAGAACCGATTTTACCTAAGGCATCGGCGGCACTGCTACGCACATCAAAATCCGAATGTTCTACCAGTTTGAGCAAAGCAGGAATCGCCCTTTCAGAACCGATTTTACCCAAGGCATCGGCGGCTCTCCAACACACAGAATAATCCGAATGTTCCGCCAGTTTTAGTAAACCAGGAATCGCCCTTTCAGAACCAATTTTACCTAAGGCATATACGGCTCTCCAACGCACAGAATAATCCGAATCTTTCACCAGTTTTAGCAAGGCAGGAATCGCTCTTTCAGAACCGATATCACCTAAGGCATTGACGGTACTTATACGCACATTATAGTCAGAATCTTTTACCAGTTTTAGCAAAGCATAAATTTCCTGATGTGAACCGATTTCACCTAAGGCATCGACGGTACTTATACGCACATCAGAATCCGAATGTTTCACAAGTTTGAGTAAGTCAGAAATCGCCGCATTTGAACCGATTTTACATAATGCATTTGCCGCTCTCCAACGCACAGAATAGTCAGAATCTTCCACCAGTTTTAACAAGGCGGGAATCGCCATCTGTGAACCAATTTTACCGAATGACTCAGCGGCACTACTACGCACATTATAGTCAGAATCTTTCACCAGTTTTAACAAGGCGGGAATCGCCCTTTGTGAACCGATTTCACCTAATGCCTCTGTGGCACTACTACGCACAGAAAAATCAGAATGTTCTATCAGTTTGAGCAAACCAGGAATCGCTCTCTCGGAACCGATATCACCTAACGCATCTGCGGCTCTCCAACGCACAGAAAAGTCAGAATGTTCCACGAGTTTGAGCAAACCAGGAATCGCCCTCTCGGAACCGATTTTACCTAAGGCATAAGCGGCACTACTACACACATCAGAATCTGAATGTTCCATGAGTTTGAGCAAACTAGGAATCGCCCTCTCGGAACCGATATCACCTAACGCATCTGCGGCTCTCCAACACACATCAGAATCTGAATCTTCCACCAGTTTTAGCAAACCAGAAATTGCCCTCTCGGAACCGATTTTACCTAAGGAATCTGCGGCACTAATACGCACAGAATAGTCAGAATGTTCCACGAATTTTAGCAAGGCAGGAATCGCCCTCTGTGAACCAATTTTACCTAAGGCATAGACGGCAATCCTAGGCACAAAATAATCCGAATCTTTTACCAGTTTGAGTAAACCATGAATCGCCCTCTGTGAACCGATATCACCTAAGGCATAGACGGCACTCTCACGCACAAAATAATCCGAATCTTCCACCAGTTTGAGCAAACCGGGAATGGCACTATCCGATCGCGTCTCCCGCAAAAGCTGAACCTTTAACCAAGCAGGGACATCCAACGCCTTCACATACCCAACCGTCTGCTCCTGAAACTCTGGCTTTACCTCCCCCGCTAACCGCGCTCCCAACCGCCAATCCACTGCCAATGCCAGTTGTACCACCTGCACCGCTCGCCTATCATCCACCAGCGCCAACATCAACGCGATTGGCTCCGTCCATTTTAGGTAATTGAGATACTCCCGCTTCAGCACCCCATCATTCAACATTGGCAACCGTTCCCACAATGCCTCGGCTGCGTAATATTCCTGAATCAGTTGATGGCGAAACTCTAACTCTTCATTGCCTGTTCCTGCCTGAATTAGATGATACTTCTGCAAATCCCGCAGACACTTACGGGCAAAATCCTCGCCATACGCCACCTTGCCATTGAGAAATTGCGCGATCGCCTGTACTGCTTCTTCCCGTGCAATCCCTACCCGTAGTTCGGTTGGCGTCTCTCCCTGCATCATCACCCACGCCAACTGTTGCAGCACCGATTTCCACCAGTCGCGATCGCTCTCAATCACCACATCCTGTTTCAGGTTGCGCTCATACCCCTGAGTAAATAATCGAAACACCAACCCCAAATTCTCTGGAATTGTCTGAGTCTCGCCAAACAAGTCACACAGCATCCACAGCAGTAAGGGGGTTTTCCCAAACTCTCGCAAGCGCTCACCGAGTTGGCGCAGCATTTCCTCGGCTTGTTCTGGCACATAAGCACGGATAAACGCCTGCATTTGCGCTTCAGTGAGCGGCTGCATTTCCAATTTCTGCTCAATCACTAAATCTCCCCCCAGGCTCAAATCCCGTGTGGTGAAGATCATCGGCACTTTGGGATGGTTGCGCCGAAAATCAGAAAGCTGCGATCGCGCTTCCTCTGACGGTAACTCATTCACCCCATCAAAAAGGATGAGGGAGCGTGACAACACGGTTTCCAGTTGTGCCGCCGTTAAGGGGAGTTCATGGCGAGTAAAGGCATTGAGAATTAATTGGGTGATTGAACCTTGCCAGTAACGCAGTTCCACCAACACCGGAATTTGGGTTGACTCCCCTCTCCCAGAATTGGGAGAGGGGCTGGGGGTGAGGGCTTCCTGAGTGCAGAGTGAGAAGTCGGAGTTGTTCAAAAACTCTGATTTCTGAGTTGTCGCCTCTTCCAAGAGCAACCGTGCTAACGCCGTAGACTTTCCCGATCCGGGACGCCCAACTAACAAAACCTGCTCCTGGGCATACTTACGCAGCCCTTCCAGGACGGAAAATCGCTCGACCTTCTCTTCCTGTGGCTGTTCTCGCTCCTCCTTTTTCACCCTCTGCACGATCAACCCAAAGTCAAAAATCGGTGTCACGTCCTGAGATTGCCGTTTTTTGCTTTCGGCATCGGTCAATGTGTAAAGCTGCCACCACTGCTTATACTTAGTGGTAATTGCGGTTAAATAGGGCTGAACATCGATTTCAGTCTGCTTTAGAACTAAATCCCGCCAGCGGCGATCGCGTTGATGAAACTGCTGCTGAAACTCTCGCAATTGGGGAAACTGCTCCAAAATCACGGTAGTTGGTACAGCGCCACCCCCCAAATCAAACGAGCGATCGCGGGTAAACTTGACCATCCCACAAACCTTACCCGTTCGCTGATTCAGCAACGGTGCGCCACTCATCCCTGGTCGCACCTGTCCCAATTTAAACTTAATTAACCCTGGCTCATCTCCGGTTAAGCCTTCACAGTTAAACGTTACCGGACAGCCATTGTCAAACTCTTGATCAGGATAACCGAATAGATGGAGCGGATCGCGGGATTTAATCTCCCCATCCAAATACACACAAGGCGGATCGGCATCAGTGGGGAGCGTCACCCGCAACAGCGCTAAATCATAAGGATCAGCGAGCAATTCCTCTACCACCGCCTGTGACCAATTCTCCTGCATCTGCCAGCGTACCTGAATCGGTTCACCCTCTGCCTTTTTCACCACATGAGCGCAAGTGAGAATCCATTCTGGAGCGACAAAAAAGCCTGTTCCCCAACCTCTACCAGGAAGGGAGAGCTTCACCGTGCATTGTTGCAACAGATTCTCGACGCGACTCATGGTTTAAGGTTTAGGTTGAGCTTCCCATTCCAACGTGATTTCCAGATTCGCTTTACCCGATCCTTTGACAATCACCGCCGTCAATTGTCCCGCCTCGATCGCCATTTCCATGCCAAATTTTACCGTCGCTTTCTTGGGTCTGGCTTTTTTCAGGGGTGCGGCGATCATCTGCACCACCCCCTCGATCGCATCAGCGACAGGCTGAAACTGCTTGGCGTCAAAGCTGACATCTTCTCGCCCCGTCGTTGTCACCTCAAATTTCGCGATCGCCCCATTGGGAAGCTCAACTGGAACGGTGTCACTGCGGGATTCGGCAAAGGTCATTTCATTCTCCTCAATGGGAAATGTAAGGGCTAAGGTTCCCTGACTAAAAACTTGTTATCCCTATCTTACGCTGTTCGGCAGATAAACCTTAAGATCAAGCTGACTTTTCACGGGATCTAGAAAACCTCTCTCCAAACCTCTCTCCATCCCCCCTTGCCCCCCTTTGAAAGGGGGGTTAGAGAGAGAATGCTTTGAATTTTCCCCCTTTCATGCAACGCGATCGCACTCTAGAATTGCAACAGTAGACTTAAAATAGTCATTAATTGGGTGATATGGCAACTCTGACCATTTCCGCATCTTTTTTAATCAGGGCTTATCACCATAACTCCCAGAGAGCCGTTTGGTTTGCCCAACAAATTGCTAATCTCTAGAATATCCGTTCAATAATCCGATTATCTACGATTATTAATCCCAGATGCGCTTGACTGGATAAGCATCAAATACCCCATCTCTACTCATAATTGGTATATTTTCTGCAATAGCTTGTGCAATGAGAAGTCTATCGAAAGGATCATTATGATGAAACGGTAAAGTTGAAATTATTCCCAGATGATTTAACTGAATAGAAAGTAAGGCAAAGTCCTCCAAGTTTATCTTTTGCGTAATGTAATTTTCAAGGGGAACTAAAAGAGTTAATTTTCCTTTGCTTTGTTTAATTGCCATTTCCCAGACGCTGGCAATACTAATAAATTTTTCATGATTAGTATCTTCCATCAGTTCGCGGACAGTATTGCTGAGATTAGAGTGACCAGAAAAGAACCAAATCAGAGCATGAGTATCCAGAATAAATTTCATTAATAATCTTTAAAGTCTTCTAAGGGTTCATCAAAGTCATCGGTTATGGAGATCATCCCCTTGTCACTACCAAAAAGGGGGGGTCTTTTTTGTCGAGAATACGGCGATACTAATTTAACCATTGGCAGGTCATTCTTGGTGATCATAATTTCTGTACCAAGTGAGGCATTTTCCAGGAGTTGATGGATTTGCATTAAGGCTTGATTGATATCTATTTTTTCCATAGAGAAATCCTCTTTTTTCTCAGATTAAATTCTACCATTTATTTCCCAACTGAAGCAGGTCGAATGCGTTACTGAGGCTGAACTGTAACGGAAATAAAATAGCATAGACTACAGTATATACGTTACCCATAATCGGATATAATCGCAATACATTTCACCACCAAAGAGCGCACGATGGTGGCATGACACCCAGTTACAGTCTCAGGTAGAATCTTTCATGGTTCGCGGAAGGAATTACTACTGAGTTTCCTGTAAAACGTGGTGAATCAAATCAGCCGCTAGCTGGAGTTTATCTCGGTTGGTAAGAGCCTCAAAGTTTACTGTTGCAACAGATGGCATCAGGGATATTGGCGAAGTTTGTGAGGTAGTGGATAATTCCAATGTCTCGTAAAAATAGTCAATAGGCTTTCGGTAGACTCCGGCGAATGCGGGTAACTCCCTCTCAGCATCTACTTTACGTTTCCCATTTTCGATATAAGACAGGATTTGCTGACTCAGGGCGGGTTTTGTTATTTATTTATCTGTGACTAGCTAAGTTAGTGACTAAACCCGCCCCTACAGACTCATTTCATCGCCATAATCCCTTAATTTCCCGCCAAATCTGTGACTGATTAGATTGAACTCTGGGATGAGTCAAAACGCCCTGACTCGGACTAAATAAAAACGCCAGCATAAAAAATCCAAACGTGACTAATACAATGGCAGGACCTGACGGTAAGTTGAAAAAATAGCTCAAATACATTCCACTAATACTGGCAACTACGCCAATTCCTGAACCTAAAAGCATCATCTGGTGTAACCTTGTCACCAATAAATAAGCCGTCGCCCCTGGTGTAATTAGCATGGCTAAGACCAAAATCACGCCAACGGCTTTGAGACTGGCGACAATGGTTAGGGCAATTAAAATCATTAAGCCAAAGTTGAGTAAGTTTGTTGGTAATCCCGCCGCTTTTGCGCCTACGGGGTCAAAGGTATAAAACATCAATTCTTTATACAGCAATAAAACAATGGCGAGGACAATGGCGGTAATTATGGCTGTATTAATCACTTCCTCTCCCGTAACACTGAGGATATTACCAAATAAAAAGTGATTTAGGTCAATCTTATTGTCCTTTTGAATAACTGTAATTAAAGTAATACCGAGGGCAAAGAAGGCGGAAAAGACAATCCCCATCGCCGCATCTTCTTTAATCTGCGATCGCGTCCTGATCCAGGTAATTATAATGGTACTGACAATACCTGCCAAAAACGCCCCCAGAAAGATATCCACGCCCACGATATAGGCGATCGCTAATCCGGGTAACACAGAATGACTAATCGCATCACCGAGTAAGGCTAGGCGTTGTACCATGAGGTAACTTCCCACCGAGGCGCAGACAATCCCCACTAAGACGGCTGTCATTAGCGATCGCTGCATAAAGCTGTATTGCAAAGGTTCAATTAAAAGGTCAAGCATGATTTGTTATTTGTTGATGTCTTATGTCATTTGTTAAATACCTAAAACGTTAGCCAGGGCGGGTTTTGTCTTAACGTTAATAAAAACAATCAATTTTAATCCCTAAACCCGCCCCTACACAATTTAAACATTAAGCAGCGTCTGAGAAAAATACGACTTGACCCCCATAAGCACGTTGTAGGTTATTTGCCTGCATTACCTGGTGGCGGGAACCTGAGGCAATTAATTCCCGATTCAATAAAATTAAATCATCAAAATTTGTAATCGCTTCCCCTAAATCATGATGAACCACTAACACGGTTTTCCCGGAATCGGCTAACTCGTGGAGAATCTCAAAAATAACAGCTTCGGTTTTTTTATCGATTCCCGCCATGGGTTCGTCAAAACAGAAAATATCGGCTTGTTCAGCTAATGCTTTGGCGAGAAAAACACGCTGCTGCTGTCCCCCCGATAATTGTCCAATGGGGCGATCGCGAAATTCACTCATACCCACCCGCGCTAACGATTGGGCGGCGATGCGTCGGGATACGCTGGAGAAACGCCGAAACCATCCCGTCTTGCGTATCCGCCCCATTAATACCACATCCCACACCGTTGCGGGGTATGTCCAATCAATCTGCGATCGCTGGGGTACATAAGCTACTCTGTCTAATTGATCCATCATGGGTTTCCCCTGATACATCGCTGTACCACAGCTTGTCTGCACTAACCCCAGCATCGCTTTGATCAGCGTACTTTTTCCCGCGCCATTGGGACCAATAATCCCTGTCAGTCGCCCCGGTTGAATCTGACAGGTGATATCCTTTAGCGCTTCGACGAGGCGGTATTGCACGCTAAGGTGTCCAATCCTCAGGGGTTCCTGGCGGACGATGGCGCGATCGCGCTGGGGGTTGTGGTTGTTGCTATTCAAGATAACCATTGACATGATCAAACCAGAGAGATTTTAAAAAATGAAACAATTATGAAAATATTGTATCCTCAAAAATGAAAACAATATGAGAACTAATATATAAACTAAATGAACGTGATGACTCACTCGCAGGGTAGAACTCAGTGGTACAGGTGCACAGATGCAAGGGTGCAGGGGTGTACAGGTGTAGGGGCTCTTTTGACTGATAACGTTACCCAACACACCGATAGCTTGACTAAACCCGCCCTCCTTGAAGGAAAGGGTAGTTCACGTAAGTTGGGTAGAGCGCAAGCAAAATCCGACAGGCTCCCTCATCAGAGTTGGGTTTCGTTCCTCAACCCAACCTACAACGGTGGCATACTTAAATTAGCTGGGGTGATTCTGGGACTTTGGATCAGTGGCTGTGAGGCGACAAATCCAAATCTTTCAGGAACCGATGCAGAGGACAAACCTAACGTTGTCGCCACAAGTACCATTATTGCCGACTGGACAGAAAAAGTCGGGGGAGATGAGATAGAGTTAACTGGAATCCTCGAACCCGGTGCTGATCCTCACGTTTACGAACCCGTACCCGCTGATACAATTGCCTTAGAAAAAGCGGATCTAATTCTCTACAACGGTTATAACTTAGAACCGGGACTGATTAAACTGATGCAGTCGGCGGGGGTAAATGCCAAAACCTTTGCTGTTGGGGAAGTTGTAACGCCATTAGATTTTGAGTATCAGGGAAAAAAGGAACCTGATCCTCATGTTTGGGGAGATGCAGAGCATGGGATTAAAATGGTTAATGCGATACGCGATCGCTTAATTGAACTTTCACCGGAAGACAAAGACAAATTTACCGCCAACGCCGCCAAACTCACGGCTGAATTGGAACAGGTTGATACGTGGATTACTCAACAGATTCAAACCATACCTGCTAATCAGCGTAAACTTGTAACCACTCATGACGCCTTTCAATATTATGCTCAAGCCTATGGATTAGAAGTAATTGGTACTCTGATTGGTATTAGCACCGAAGAACAACCCAGCGCCCAAACCGTGAAAACCCTATCCGATGCGGTAAAAGAAGCAGGCGTTCCCGCTATTTTTGCCGAAACCACGATTAACTCCGCCCTGATTAAAACGGTTGCAGAAGAAGCGGGAGTCAAATTACCACCATCCGAACTTTATTCTGATTCCCTCGGCGCACCAGGAAGTGAAGCGGATACTTATGTGAAAATGCTGATTACTAATACCCGTACTATTGTCGAAGCTTTGGGAGGCGATTATCAAGCATTTCTAAACGGGGGCAATTAATGTTAACGGTGGAGATCGTCATTCGTCTTATGTCTTATGTAGGGGCGGGTTTTGTTGTTCCGTTATCGGTGGGGAGGGCGGGTTTTGTTGTTCCGTTATCGGTGGGGAGGGCGGGTTTTGTTGTTCATTTATCGGTGGGGAGGGCGGGAATCGATAAAAAAACCGAAGCTGTTATTTTTGAGATTCTCCACGAGTTAGCCGATTCCGGGAAAACCGTGTTA
>NZ_JAVJZI010000005.1:0-15142 GCF_040223135.1 Coleofasciculus sp. G3-WIS-01 | reverse complement strand
AACGGCGCGGGAGGCGTTTCCGGCGGCTGAACGGGCAAATGATGAGTCTACCGTTGACGTGTTTAGTGAACGGATGCGGACTCATGTGAAAACCGCTTGGATGGTACGGTGTATGTTGAAATAATTCCTTTGAATCAGGGCGGTTTTTGTTGAACTGTTTTCGGTGGGGTGGGCGGGTTTTGTTGTTCCGTTTTTGGTGTCTAGCTGAATTGATTCCCTATACCCGCCCCTACAATTGTCCCTAAACCCGCCCCTACAATTGTCCCTAAACCCGCCCCTACAATTGTCCCTAAACCCGCCCCTACAATTGTCCCTAAACCCGCCCCTACAATTGTCCCTAAACCCGCCCCTACGATTGTGGCTAAACCCGCCTCTACAATTGACTTATTAACTATTCCTTTAACCATTGTAAAAGGTCAGATTCGCTGATCTGATTAATCCCTAATTCTTGGGCTTTTTCTACTTTAGATCCGGCATTTTCACCAAGGAGCAAATAGTCCGTTTTAGAACTCACTGAACTGGTTACTTTCCCGCCAGCTTTTTGAATTAATTCTTTTGCCTCATCTCGCTTCAGTGTGGGTAATGTCCCGGTAATCACAAAGGTTTTCCCCTGCAATGGTTGAGATTTTGCCTCCGCAGACTCTGCTTTTGGTTCACCCGTCAGTTGTAAATTTGCCTCTCGCAGTCGATTGATTAAGGTCTGATTACTGGGAACTCGAAACCAATCATAAACCGATTGGGCAATTTCTGCTCCAATTCCATAGACGCTTTCAATATCAGTAACACGGGCTGCGGCTAATTGGTCTACACTAGGAAACTGTTGCGCTAAAATTTGAGCATTCACAGTACCCACATAGCGAATCCCTAAACCATACAAAACTCTTGACCAAGGTTGAGTTTTGGATTGTTCAATTTGGTTAATCAATTTCTGAGCGGATTTCTCACCCATTCGTTCTAAATCGGTTAACTGATCTAAAGTCAGTTGATAAAGATCAGCAACGGAATGGACTAAACCCGAATCTACAAGCTGATTAACCAGCTTTTCTCCTAACCCGTTGATATCCAAAGCACCACGACTTGCCCAGTGGTTGAGTGAACCTTTGACAATCGCGGGACAAGAGGCATTAATACAGCGGGTTACCGCCTCCCCTGGGGGACGCACGACGGGTTGATGGCACACCGGACAATCAGTAGGCATTTGTACGGGTTTAGCATCCGGTGGACGCAATTCGGGAAGTACCCGCACGACTTCGGGGATAATTTCCCCAGCTTTGCGAACAATGACGGTATCACCGATATGAAGATCTAATTCCTCGATGCGATCGCGGTTATGCAGTGTAGCGCGTGAAACCGTTGTCCCGGCTAGCTGTAAGGGTTTGAGTTCTGCCACTGGAGTTAACGCCCCAGTTCGTCCCACCTGAACTGTAACATTTTGCACCAGTGTAGGGGATTCTTCAGCCGGATACTTGAGTGCTGTTGCCCATCGGGGAAACTTTTGGGTAAAGCCTAATTCTTCTTGTAGAGAAAAAGAATTCAGCTTAACCACAACCCCATCAGTCATGTAGGGTAAACCACGCCGTTGACTATCCCAATATTGATAATACTCCTCCACCTCTGCTAGAGACGGACAACGTTTCCGATGGGGATTCACCCGGAATCCCAAATCACGCAGGAATTCCAAAGCTTCCCATTGGTAGTTCAGCGTTGGCACCGTTTCCAGTTCCTCTGATCCGGGAAGATGTAAGGTATAGGCAAAGAAATCCAACTGTCTGCGAGCGACGATTTTTGGATCTAATTGTCGCAAAGTACCCGCCGCCGCATTCCGAGGATTAGCAAATAACGCCTCCCCAGCCGCCTCTCGTTCCCGATTAATCCCTTCAAATACATCCAAGGGTAAAAACGCCTCGCCCCGCACTTCGACAATCGGGGGCGGTGTTTCTGTCTTTAACCGTAAGGGAATCGAACGAATCGTGCGAATATTCTGAGTAATATCTTCCCCAGTGACACCATCACCCCGTGTTACTCCCCGCACTAATATACCATTTTCATAAGTAAGTGCGATCGCACAACCGTCTATCTTCAGTTCACAGATGTATGCAAACTCCTTGATATCCGGCGCATAACGTTGCCACCGTTCTTGCCACTTCGCCAACTCCTCTAAATTAAACGCATTCTCTAAACTATAGAGGGGGATATTATGGCGAACAGAGGAAAATTCTGATGCAGATTTCTCTCCCACGCGCTGAGTCAGACTATCCGGCGTAACTAACTCAGGATACTGGGTTTCTAGGTCTTGCAGTTCCCGATAGAGTTGGTCATAGACAGCATCCTCCATAATAGGATTATCGCGGACATAGTAAGCATAACTCGCTTGTTGCAGGAGGTTTCGCAGTTCTTGAACCCGCTGCTTGACATTAGTCATTAGTCTTTCGTCCTTCGTCATTTGTCCTTAATCCTTCATCCTTCGTCATTCTATAAAATCTCATTCCCAATACCTCCAATCCCTCTGCGACCCTCTGCGCTTTCCCTCTGCGACCCTCTGCGTTAAAAAACCAGATAAACTTGGACATTTACCCGCACTGAACAGCATCCAAAAATACTCAATTCATTTAACTAATCTTTAATAAAATTCAGCGGTTATACTCAGTAAATAAGCGACTTGTCTAATCATCAAACAGAATACCGGAACTCTCAATGTGGAAAACATCCATCGAATCACTAAACGCGGGTCAGATTCAGAAGATTTCTCTTCTGTCCAATACTAACCCAATTCTCTACTCAGAAATCATCCAGCTATGGCAACATAACCAACCTTTTCGGGCATTCTTCATCTCCCTACTCGCCGATGCTCCATTTTCCGCCTTTTTCTGGGAAACACCGGCTATCAGCGACGCGACTGTAAACCAGGTATTCGAGTTTGTTCTAGTTGATAGTCCATACCTGGCAAATATACAAGCTGATCCCAGTGATTTTGCCCGCCATTTTGCCGCCGCAGGAGAGAACGAGTCAATTATTACCTTTCCGAATCTGGGAAACGATGCGTTGCTGGTTGTTCCTTGTCCACAAGCCTCTACATCTCCATACTGCCATCTGGCGGCTTTTATGCGTGACGCACCCGAACATCAGCAGCACGCCTTGTGGCAAAATGTGGGGTCAGCGTTAGAACAACAGCTTGATGAGCATCCCACCTGGTTAAGTACCTCTGGTTTAGGGGTGTATTGGTTGCATATCCGGCTAGATTCACGCCCGAAGTACTACACGTACCAACCATACAAAGTTATTTAAACTTTACCCTGACATAAGACATGAGGACCAAACGTTTTTTTCTAATGATTGATAAAGCTTACCCACCCAACTACTCTGATTAAGCCGAACAATTGTGTCACACTATTCAAATATAAGTGCTAAACCAACCCTGAAATTGAGTAGATTCTCTGTTACCTGTGATTAAGACATGACTCAAACTAAAATTGATTTACCCCCTGCCTTTCCTGACCATACCCAACTACCCGAATCTGATGGTACGTTTGTGAAGAATTTCCAAGAACATCCTCAAAGCCTAATTTTGACCGATTCCATTGGTTCAGTTTTGCAGCAACTTCATCCTGATGGTGACTACGCCATTGGACAAGACTGCGGTATCTACTGGCGCGAAACCGAACCCCCAGAAAAAGGTGCAGAGGCTCCCGATTGGTTCTATGTTCCCAATGTTCCCCCATTTGTAAATGGTGAAATCCGTCGTTCTTATGTTCTCTGGCGGGAATTAATGGCACCAATGATTGCCTTAGAATTTGCCAGTGGCAATGGAGACGAGGAACGAGATGCTACACCCTTATCCGTTTCTGCTGAAGGAGCAACCACTAAACCCGGTAAATTCTGGGTGTATGAACGGATTATTCGCATTCCTTACTATGGCATTTTTGAAGTCAAAAACAGAAAACTAGAGGTTTATAATTGGCTAAATTTTTCTTATCAAAAACTCCAACCGAATGAACGGGGTCACTATCCGATTACGCCCTTAGGAGTAGAACTGGGACTTTGGCACGGGACTTATCAAAATCAAACTCAATATTGGCTGCGTTGGTGGGATAGTGAAGGCAATCTTTTGTTAATTGGTGAAGAACGCGCCCAATTAGAACGTCAACGCGCCGAACAAGAACGTCAACGTGCCGAACAAGAACGCCAACGCGCCGAACAAGAACGTCAACGCGCAGAACTTGCCGAGCAAAAAGCAGCAAGATTGGCGGAACGATTAAGAGCCATGGGAATTGACCCGGATTCAGAATAGATAGAGTAGTGGACTGACACAGCTAAAATGGTGGGATAGGTTTTAGGTTGGGTTGACGCATGTTACCCAACGGAATCAAGGGCTGAAGCCCTTACTACAAGCCGAATTACGGAAAAGAAACCGTAGGGGCGCAAGGCTTGCGCCCTTCCCGATACCGCATCAGACGGGAAATTACGATAAAACATGTTTGCCGTCGATGACGTACAGCGTTTTGGTGGGGGCGCTTCCAGTTGTAGAATAATAGGGGAAAATTGTAGCCCAACAGGTTGAGTCCGACAGAAAATACAGGAGGAATGAACCGCAGATGCAGGAACACCAGGGTCATCCGAGCATCCCATCTCAAGACTGGTTATGGTCCTTTTGGTTTCCTGTACCCCTGTATCCTTATGGCAAACGACGCACTATCCGTGTGGAAGTGGTGAAGGATAGGATTTGGACGTTTGACCAGATTCAGGGCATTCTCTATGTGGTTGTACCCATTCGCATGACGGTGATTAAGCTGGATGCTGGGGGTTTGTTGGTTTATGCGCCTGTTGCACCAACTCCGGAATGTCTCCGGCTGGTTCAGGAATTGGTGGCAGAACATGGTGATGTTAAATATATCATTCTGCCCACGGTTTCGGGGATTGAGCATAAGGTTTTTGTGGGTCCGTTTGCCCGGAAGTTTCCCCAAGCCCGGGTTTTTGTTGCGCCGCACCAGTGGAGTTATCCGGTGAATTTGCCCCTGAGTTGGCTGGGGTTTCCGGGGAAACGTACCCATGTTTTACCCGCAGATAGTCGCCAAACTCCTTTTGCGGATGAATTTGATTATGCCTTACTCGGTCCTGTGGATTTGGGATTGGGACTCTTTGCCGAAGTGGGATTTGTGCACAAGCGATCGCGCACGCTACTGGTGACGGATACTGTAGTTAGTGTACCCGAAGACCCCCCTGCGATCGCACAACTTGATCCCTATCCTTTATTATTCCATGCCAGAGATCATGCCTTAGATATCGTTATCGATAATCCGATGACTCGCCGCAAGGGATGGCAACGCATCTCACTGTTTGCATTTTACTTCCGCCCCAGCGCCTTGGATACGATACCTTTTACTCAGGCGTTCCGGGAGGCGAGAAAGGCACCGGATTGGTCAAAGCAAGCCTATTTCGGTTTATTTCCCTTCAAATGGAAACCCGGTTGGCACAAATCCTTTGACGCCTTGCGGGGAAATGGGCGTCCCTTTGTCGCGCCAATTCTACAAACTCTGATTCTCAACCGCGCCCCCAAAGAAACCTTAGACTGGGTGGATAAGGTAGCCAGTTGGGATTTTCAACGGATTATTTCCTGCCATTTTGAGGGTTCAATTGCGGCAAATCCGGAGCAGTTTCGTCAAGCGTTTGGGTTCCTGGAACCGGATTTAAAGGTTAGTGAAAATAGCGGGAATCAAGACAATCATCCATTACCAGATAATGATTTTGAACTCTTACGGCAAATCGAAGCAACGTTAAAGCGACGGGGTATTTTACCGCCAGTGTAATTCCTCTAGAACTATGAACGAAATCGACCAGCTAAAGAAGAGTTCAGAGGGTCTACTCTGGATAAGCGAAGCCAATTACCCATTTGAGGTTTTCACCTGGGACAATACAGACATTCTCACCCCAGCGCTGGTGTTAGAACGTGCTGGCTATCCACCGGATACACCTATCGAAGTCCAGATTATTGATCAGTTTTTCGCCCCAGCTACCACAGAGGAGGATTGGCACAATGAAGCGGAAAAGGCACAGGTGAAGCGATACCAAGCCCTGGAACAAACGCTCTCAGATTGTCTCACCGATATTCAGGTTTACCGTTTGGGGAGTACCACAATCGATATCTACATCGCAGGTAAAACACCAGAGGGGACGGTGGCAGGTCTTTCAACCAAGGTAGTAGAGACGTAGCTTACCTGTTATCGAGTCGGCTTTCAATCTCATCCTGGATCGAATTAGGGACATTTGATAGGAAATTATAGCCTGTTGCTGCTTCCACCACGTCAACAGATACCTGATAGTCTCGCCAGTCCATTCCAGCAACTTGCTCCGAATTGGGTATCATCACCGCAATCAGCCGAGTATTGCTGGTTATTCCACGAACGCCTTGACCTGGAAGGTCTAGCACCGCAATCACTTTCCAGGTCTGCTGTGGCACTGTTACCTTACCCTGAAGTGTTCCCTTTGAACCTGCACCCCCGGCAATGATATAGAGTTCTTTACCTTGATTGACCAACTTTCGTGAATACTCTTCCAGTTCTCGCCATACCTCCCGATTATTTTGTGGAGCTTGGGGAATAATGTTCGTCATTACGAACGTAGCACTGTTATCGTCTGGAGTGCGAGTGCGATCGCCAGAAGGTACTATATGTCCCCGATCATAGCCGCTGCCTATGTAGTCAGTCGGTCGCACCTGATACCATCCGGATGGCAGCGCGGTGTCAGGGCGAAAGTCGTTGCTCCGCTCAACACTGCCTAACCAGCTCTGATTTAACTGCCAGCTTACCCAATTGGGAATCCCTTGGCTGTTGTTATAGGACAGCGCATACTGCGGCTTTTCCATCAGGTAGTTGTTAGGATTGTTCGGGTTGGAAGTCGCATTACTCGGATTACCAAGAGTAAGGTGAACGTTAGAGGTTGTCTCCTGCAATAGCAGAGCCATGAACCAACCCATTAAAAATATGGCAATTAAAAAGACTCCCATTCTAATTACTCTGTAACTCCGCCCTCCGATTAATTGGCGATTAAATATAAAGGGCAGATGATTAAATATAAGATTAGACCCAGATGTTGTTGGCGCGTTTAATTGATTTGTAGATTGGTCAACCGACGTTGACACCGTATTGTTCGGAGCTGATGTTTGTCTGTCGTTTCTAAATCGAGAACGGTTAGCCGCAAAAAACTTTCGCCTTGCTTTTTGAAACAAAAACGTCAACAGCTCGTCTTTGCCCAAGTCTATTCTGTCTCCCAAATGAAGCTGGTAGGGTGTGAATGGCGTCAGGCGGGAGTGATTGAGAAACGTTCCATTCGCGCTTCCCAAGTCTTCAATAAAGTAAGCACTTCCCTGAATCTTAATTTCAGCATGAGAGAAGGAAGCAATCTCAGAGTTGGGCAGATTGGAAATATCAATATCAGGTGACCAATTAAAATTGGGTTTTCCGATACGAATTATCGTCAAATTCTCTGGTATCTGAATTAGAGTCGAGGTCTGGAGGTGAAACAGTCTGACTAGTATTGACCTATTGTTTTGCATTGTTTATATCACCATTTATGCAATGTAGAATTCAATTTTTTACAACAAGATTTTGCCAATCTAAAAAAACGCATGTAGGGACACCATCCTTGCGCCCTCACCCCTTTATCTTAATTTCAAGGGTACAGAATTTCAGGCTGGTGGGCAATACCCACCCTACGATATTTCAATTTTTTCTATATTATCATTATCCTTAGTATCATGCCTCATATTCCACCCAACTATTCGGTGTCTCTGATACCGCAACTTTGAGCTGTACCCCTTCAGGAATGCGTTTTTTGGTTTCGTCATAAATGTATTGAGCGATCATTTCTGCGGTGGTTTCGTAATTATCGGGTAATATTTCATTAAGAACTCCGTGATCTAACCCGCCTTTGGTTACATCTTTTTTTGCCCAGCGCAAGCTTTTGAAGTCAGCAACCATAACGGCATGGGGACAGTATTCGGAGGCGTGTAGGGTTGAGGATGTTGCTTCTAATCGCACTTTATAGGTATGTCCATGCATCCGACCACAGGGTCCGTCGTAGTCTTTGATATAGTGGGCGCTATCAAAGGTAAATTCGGTTACCAGTTTCCATTTAGACATATTTTTTACCGTTGGTCATTTTTAATTCGTTATAAAATCATTCCATTCACGATTTAGTCGGGGCGGGTTTAGTTCAATCGGGGTGAGGTCAGAAAGGATAGTTGTGAAAAGAGCCCCTACATATAAATAAAAATTAGGTTTTCCGAAGGTTGTGAAGGGTCAATACTCAACACTCCTTCATCTCTCAATGCTGATTTGATATAACAACATGGGTTCGTCAATTCCTCTTAAGAGGCGATGTTCACTGTTAGTAATTTGTAATTGTAAATGATTTTTGACCGCTTCATACACTATCCAGGAAATACAAATTCCACCTGGTTTTGCCTGAGATTGTAAACGGGCGGCAATATTGACGCCATCTCCCTGTACATCGGTTCCGTTGAAAAAGACATCGGCTAAGTGAATGCCAATGCGATGCTGTAATACCTCTTGGGTAGGTAATCCTCTGGCGGCGAGGGAGAGGGTTTTTTGAATAGTTTGGGAACAATCAACGGCTTTAACGGCGGAGACAAAGTACATGAGTAATCCATCGCCCATGGATTTGAGAACCTCTCCTTCAAATTGGTGGCATAATTTTGTCATCAGTTTGAGATCACGATGGATGGCGGCTAGGGTGGGTTGCTGGTTTTCATGCTGCTTTTGGGTAGAGTCTTTGATATCGGTAAAGACAATAGCGGCTAGGACATTATCCCCCAGAGAATGGGGAATGATTCTGCCTCTGTATTCTTTGGTGTCTTGACTTTGAAGTTTTTCCAGATGCAGTCGTTCGCGAAAATACTGGCGGTATAAATCGTTGCGAATACTCACCTGATTTCCCACCAGATAGACTAATCCCATACTATTAAGTTTAAACGCGATCGCGCCTTTTAGCTGCACCGGGCGATTGGCTTCTAGAACTTGGGTTAGGGCGTCGGCTAAGTCGGGATGTTTCTCTAAATGCCAGCGATGTAAGCGCAAATGATCTGCATAGATTCCGGTTTCAGTAGGGGCGTCTTCTAGAAGTTTACTTAAGGTAATATCCTGACGGGCAATTTTATACAATGCTAATCGGATGAGATGGGGATGTCCGCCTACCATTGCCATCAGTTGTTTGACATCATTCCAAGTGAAGTCTAAACCATGTCGCTGGGCTAAGTCTTCCACCTGATGGGCGTCAAATTCGGATAATTCAATCGGTAATCCGACATTAAAGGGGGATTGGTCATTACTTAGGGGAATATAAACTTCTGTCCCATGGACAATAATCAGGCGAAAGTTTTTCCAAATTTCATGTTGTTTTGCCTTTTCATGCCAAGCCCGAAGTAAGCCAAAAAAGTCATCGGCGACATGTTCGTGAGGGAAAATTCGGTCTACGGCATCGAGTCCTAAAACCAGGGGAGTTCTGAGTGTGGGTAATAGATACTTTTCAAAATAATTGGTACAGTTTTTTTTACTGCCCAAAAATTTACTCCAACGGTTTTCTAACTGAATGGGTAGGTGTAAGTCATCGGTAACGGTAGCACAAAACCATTGCAGGAATTGATTTAAATCCGCAAAGACTTCCCGTTCAGCTAACTCAAAGTTTAAGGCGACAGACCGACATCCTTGTCGTTCGGCGTGATACAGTAATCGCACCATTAGGGAGGTTTTACCCATTTGTCGTGGCGCTTTTATCCGAATCAAACTTCCCGGCTTACTGATTTCTTCATAGGCGCGAGATTCATCCCCTGGACGTTCGACATAGCAGGGTGAGGCTAAATCAAGCTGTCCTCCGGGTAATTCCCAGATGGGGGATGGGAATGTGGTTGTACTCAGGGGGAGAGGTGGTGGGGGGGTCAGAGTATGGGACTTGTCGGTATCTGCGTCTGGTAATCCTTCGAGGACTAAACGTAAGCTTTTTATTGTAACTCGTTTCCCGGTGACTTCAGATAACTGTTTCCATAACTTGGGCGCTAAATCTCGCTGGACGGTATTCTGGCTATAGCCCATGACTTGAATGGTTTTGAGTTTTTTGCCGGCTAAGGCTTGACTCAGGATAGTCTTTTGGGCATCGTTAAGTACGCTTCCTGTCTTCTGGGCAATCCAGTGATCTGCCAATTCGACCAGTTTTATGACATCTACATCTGCCATCTGGCATTCCAATTCCTACCTCTGATGACTACGCTAGCATAAAACTGAATTTTATGAATTTTCTGAATTTTTTGAATAATCTGAAGGTTAGGTTCAGTGAAAGTTCTGATTTTTTTGACTAAAAGTGCTGAATAAGAAAGCGAATCAATTTATGCTGATTTTTTTACCATTAAAGCATAAACTGTGGCGTTGCTGTCTTACAAGTGTAATATTAAGTTGAATAGATAGAGAGGCGATTGAAATCGCTGCTACACAAACAAAGTCCGCCTGCGCGGACTGGGCTATAACGGGGGTAGCTAACCCGCATTTGGTATTAGTCAGGGGGGACGGCGATAGCCAGGGGGGTTTATTCGTGGAACGATTGATTGGATTCCTCAATGCCAAAGTGTTACAAGAAATATCGCTCCCTGAAAATTTTGATTGGGAACAGGTGGGGAAGCGGTATCTCAGAAAAGTCAAGGCGTTAATCCGGGAATCGCCTGAATTGCGGGAGATTCTGGATTCCCAGAAGTTGGACGCGATCGCACGCTATACTCAAGAATCTGCGGGGATTATACCAGAGTTTGATTTGCGCCGCTATCAGGAGGGTTTACGAGAATCTTATGGCAATCTGCGCTTAGATAGTTTGGATACCACAGGCTGTGCTTATAATGCCCTGAAGTTATGGCGAATATTTATAGCACAAAACGTGCGAAAAGTCCATGAAGTTCTGCCGCAAGTGTATGAATTGCCCAAGGAACATCAGCTGCGATCGCGGGAGACGGATCAATTAGATCCAGATTTTCAGTTAGGGGAATTAGACCGCTATCAACGGGTCTATTCAGACGCGCCGATACAGTCGGTTTTGGATGTTATTAATGATAAACGAAATTATCCCTATCTGGTGATTTTAGGTGATCCGGGTTCGGGGAAGTCTACGTTATTACAATATCTGGCATTAATGACGCACAGAAAAAAATACAGACTTCAAGTTTGAGCTACCAATGCTTATTTGGTCGTTTCGTGAAGTTTATGTAGAAAAATTCTTAAAAAAAGAGTGATCCGATAAAATTGAGAGGATGGGTGTTGTTCATTTATGCAGCGGGTCGCCCCTACAGGTTTTGATAGTATGTTCGGTAAAATTCGCCCTGATTTATACATTAAAAAAGATAGGTAAAGGTGGCGAATATTCCCATTTTTGCGATACCATAAAATTTGCTAGTCATTCTTTTTCATAGGCGTTTCTACCTGCATCGGCGGAATCTCATCTGCTGTTAAGGTGACGATTTTTCCATCCCGCCAAATGCTAATCGATTGACCGAGCCGGCGGTGTCTTTCAATGGCTTGAGCAACGGCGGCTTTTACTCCAGCATCAATTTTCTCTGATAATGACCTAGGTTCGCTCATATTAACCTCCTAGAATTTGATTAACAATTTTATTCCCAATCCCCCAACCTCCTCTGCGTACCTCTGCGGGAACCTCTGCGTACTCTGCGTTAAAAAATATAATTCCGCTGAGAACTTACATCAATTTCCCTAGACTTGATAAAGTAGGCACACCTAAACATTCGTCGTCAGGGCTTGACGCCTAGATTTTGTTGGGTTTCCTTGCGTCAACCCAACCTACAATCTATCCCACACCCGTAGGGGCGCACCGACGTGCGCCCTTTGCCGACGTGCGCCCTTTCCTGTCCCGACGTGCTTGACGACAGGAGGCAGAGCCTCCCCCGTAACATTCCCAGGCTGAGCCTGGGAACGAGGCGACGAGGATCTGCATAAGTTCCAGCCGCTTAGAGTTAGATCCGACTGAACAACCCTTAAACTATGGAGGTACAACCCTTGAGACGATATCCCCGCCAACGTAGCCCCTGATACACGAGTGATGAGCAACGAATTGAGCGCCGTAAGAATCCCCACTAATACAGCCTCCCGATATTGGAGTGCGATCGCGATTGATGCAGCCGGGAGACGCCAAGTCCGGGAAATTACCACAGCTAAGGCATTTTTCCTTAAATCATTCCCTGATTTTACCCCAGATACTCAAGTATCGGATACCCAAATTCAGCGTCAACTCTGGTACTGGATGCAGGATGCAGGGGAAGCTGGGGGAGCAGAGGGAGCCGGGGGAGCAGAGGGAGCTGGGGGAGCAGGGGAAGCTGGGGGAGCAGGGGAAGCTGGGGGAGCAGAGGGAGCTGGGGGAGCAGAGGGAGCCGGGGGAGCAGAGGGAGCCGGGGGAGCTGATCAGAGTAGTATGGCTCAACTTTGCCTCAAATGCTTTATGTCTGGGCAAATTGACTACGTTTGTCGGGGGTTAGCTAGTCGGTTTGGTGCGGAACATGGCTTTACCAGTACCGATTTATTACCCTTTGTCTTAGACGAAGAAATCGGTAAACCCCACCGCCAATCTCCCACCTACCAATCCTTCCTCGATGAAATATTACAGAGTTTTGACCCCGAACAAAGCAGCCTCGCCACTTGGACAACTCGTCGAGTGAAACACCATAAACCCCTCAATCAATTCTTACTCGAACATGGAATTTATTTAGTCAGTGATTGGGCAATCTTAAACGATACCAAACCCAAACAACTACACCGTATTTTCGCCGAGTTTCACCAGTTAACCCCACCGGAAATCCAACAAGCCCAACAGCTTCTGGAAGCTTATCACGCCGTCTACCGCAGCCAACGCCTAAAACAACGTCTCGCTGGAGTTAAAGGAAAATGTCACCCCCCCACCCCCGAACAATTACAGCAAATGGCGCAACGCCTCTCCCTTCCCCTACGCCCCGAAACCCTCCTCAGCCAACTGCAACTCATCGCCTCTCGACTGCGTGACTACCGAATCTATGTACGTGGCGGGATGTTAAAAAGCCAATCTTTGGATGCAACGCCGAATGAACCTCTAGATATCCCCTATTCTGAACCCACACCCGATGAACAAAGCGAATTTTTAACCGCCTATCGCCAACAATTTCTTCAGGGTTTAGATACAGCCATCGCCCAAATAACTCGCGATCGCACGACGAAATTACAGCGCCGAGATTCCCAAAAAGCCCAACAGTTTCTCACCGCGTTGCATCTGTTTCACTGTCAAGGACAATCTATGTCCGATATTGCCCGAAACTTTAACTATAAAGGACAATTTCAAGTCAGCCGTCTACTGAAACTGAAGGTCCTTCGCGCCGATATTCAACGGGAGTTACTGGTTTATTTAAGCGATCGCATCCTGGCGGAAGCCCAACGCTATACCAATATCCAACGCCTGCAAACCGTTCATCAACAGATTCAAGACGCGATCGCGCAACAAGTAACCCAGGTGATCGAAGACGCGGCGACAGAAGCTAGTACCGCCACCAATGAACGCCATCATAAGACCCACAGTCTCTTTACCCAAAGACTCTGCCTTTATCTGGATAACAGGAGTAATGTATCATGACTTTCTACTCAACCACTCAACCGGGGCTTGATGGTGACGCTTTCGCCATTGAAACCATCCAACTCGGTGACGATGCGATTAATCAAGCCATTCACCTCGCCCAACCCATTGCCAACGAACAACGCCAATGGCAAACTTATCTTAATGCTTTAGCTTTATTTGGTTTCGAGGCATGGTTAGCCGAACGCAGTTGTGAGTTAACCGTAAATCGCGATCGCACGTCCCTGTTCGATCCGGCTACAGCGAATCTCATTGAAGCTGTTTGCCATCTTAATGTAAATGGGTTTAACCTCTGTCTGATTGCCCAAGGTAGCCTCATCGATGATCAGGTATCCTTACCCAGAACCGTTGTCGATATCCCCGAATTCATCCCCCATTTCTACGTCGTCGTAGACGTACAAGAGGAAGAAGAAACAGCCGTCGTTAAAGGGTTTCTCTCCTATCCCCAGCTAATCGCACAACGGGATACTCTGGGGTTAGCGGTTGAGGATGATTGGACTTATTCATTCCCCCTCAATGCCTTTGATTGCGACCCGAATCATCTATTATTAGAATTACGCTGTTTAAACCCCAGAGCCATTCCCCTCCCCCCAATACCCAATGATCGCCGCCTGCAACTTGCCCATAAGCGATCGCAACTCGAAACCAAACTCCCCCAATTCCAGTCTCCGGCGTTCCAACTCTGGCAGATTTTAACCTGGGAACAAGCTACCCTCGTGCTAACCCGTTCTGAGTTACGAACCTGGCTGTATCAATTGCAAACCGATCCCCAAAGCCAATCTATCCTACAGAACTACCTGTCTGATTTACTCAGCCGATTAACCCGAAACGTGATCAATGTGGGACGCTGGTTACAGGATGAATTAGACGAACTCGCCCAAGAACTCTCCTGGCAACTCCT
Source organism: Coleofasciculus sp. G3-WIS-01 (assembly GCF_040223135.1). NCBI lineage: Bacteria > Bacillati > Cyanobacteriota > Cyanophyceae > Coleofasciculales > Coleofasciculaceae > Coleofasciculus > Coleofasciculus sp. G3-WIS-01. The sequence goes on along the minus strand of NZ_JAVJZI010000005.1, from coordinate 582 downwards.
GCCTAGTTTAACCCCCGCTAGCGCCATGCGATCGCCTACCGCCGAATTGGATGCGATCGTGCAACAACTGGAGTATAATAATCTCCAAATTCCGCCTCAAGCTAAGGGGGCGTATCATAATCTCCAGGTAGCAGACATCCCCCTACGCTTGTATGCGATAACGTGGCCCCTATTATCTGGAACAGTCCCCGAATGGGCGTTACTGCTCATTTTAGGCGCACAGTCCCCAACGGGTTTCCCAGAAGGTTTAACATTACGGATTAGTGACCAAACAGCGATTTTAGTCGAACAAGAGTTAGATGAGAGTAGTTCCTATTTCTTTACCAGTGTAGTGGGAACGAGGCAAGAGACATTTAAGGTCACGATTCGTTTACGATCGGATATTGAACACACCCTGCCTGCCTTTGGTTTCAATCTCTAGGATTAGGCATAATGGAATAGTTGACGCTCCTCGCACTTTTAGGGCGAGGATTCTTGGTTCTTAGACACACCTTACAATTATCTATCCTTGCGGCAATCCTTAAACCAAAAGCCCGTAGAAAACTACCAAGCGTCGAGTTTAAGTTAGATAATCCCAGAGGG
>NZ_JAVJZI010000002.1:0-17979 GCF_040223135.1 Coleofasciculus sp. G3-WIS-01 | reverse complement strand
GCCCTGACTACCAACTAGGGCTAAAGCCCTGACTACCAACTAGGGCTAAAGCCCTGACTACCAACTAGGGCTAAAGCCCTGACTACCAACTAGGGCTAAAGCCCTGACTACCAACTAGGGCTAAAGCCCTGACTACGAACTAGGGCTAAAGCCCTGACTACCAACTAGGGCTAAAGCCCTGACTACCAACTAGGGCTAAAGCCCTGACTACCAACTAGGGCTAAAGCCCTTTTCACGGGTTCATATTCAGCGTTAATCTGGGACACTAGCGCCGCTTTCACCTCAACGGTTTCACTCTCCGCCTTGGCTTCTAATTCCTGACACAAATGAGCCAGACGGGTGGCTCCTACCATAGCACTGCTGGACTTCAACGTATGAGCTGTCCGTTCGAGCAGTTCGGTTTGTCCTTGAGTGAGGGCATCAGAAAGGTTTTGTAAGAGTTTCGGGGCTTCCTCTAGATAACGCTTAATTACTTCGGCTAATACGTCCTCTTGATTAAGCATCTCACGTAATTGTTGAAAAATTACGGGATCAAACACAGGTTTATTTGACACATCAAATCCCGCCGCCTTAGCGCTATCCGATGGGGTTGTATCCTCAAGATGTTTCACCGGAATCTCTCTACCATCTTCCAGACGTTCCACCTTCACATCTTTAGAGGCTTTTTTTAACGCTTCAACCAATTCCTCGATGCGGATAGGTTTGCTGATATAATCATCCATACCAGCCTCAATGCACATTTCGCGATCGCCTACCATAGCATTCGCAGTCATGGCAATTATTCGAGGACGTTTCGAGTGAGTATCCCCATTTAAATCCAACCACTCTTGACAAATACGACGGGATGCTTCTAACCCATCCATTTCTGGCATCTGAACGTCCATAAATACCACATCATAAGGCTGACGCCGTAGCGCTTCTAGAACTTCTAAACCATTCCCCGCCACATCGGCTCGATACCCCATCCGTTGCAGCAGATGCAACGCCACCTGCTGATTCACCTGATTATCTTCTGCCAGTAAAATCCGTAGGGGTAAACGTTCACCCATCTTGGCGTCAATGTCTGGCGTTTTGGCGCTGTTGACTTTCACCTTAATCGGTACCCCTGCCATTGCTTGCATCAGCACATCACACAGTTGAGACTGTTTAATCGGTTTAGTCAGAAACCCCGCAAACTTCTGCTTCACATCCGGTTCCTCGACTTGCAACTCACCCAGAGACGACAGCATCACCAGAGGTAGGCTTTGACAACCGGGAAGTTTACGAATTTTCAAAGCCAATGTCACCCCATCCATCTCCGGCATCTGCATGTCTAAAATGGCAAGGTCAAACCGTTCCCCCTGATGCAGCCAGTCTAAGGCTTGAATACCCGATTGCGCCGCATAGCATTCCATCCCCCAAGCTTGAGCTTGTCGCATTAAAATCTGGCGATTCGTCTCGTTATCATCCACAATCAGCAGGCGTTGACCGTCAAGTTCCAACTGACAAACCTGATTACTATTAAGCTGGGTGCTAGGTTCAGCCGGAACCACAACGGTAAAGTAAAAGGTTGAACCCACTCCATCTTGACTTTCTACCCACATTGTGCCTCCCATCATTTCACATAATTGCTTACAGATGGCGAGTCCCAACCCTGTGCCACCGTACTTACGGGTGGTTGAGGAGTCTACTTGACTGAAGGGTTGAAATAAACGGTTTAATCGTTCTGGGGGAATGCCAATTCCGGTATCCTTAACCGCAAATTGAATCCGGTAATGGGGGGTAGCTGCTGAGGGCGTAAGGGATAGGGTGGGAGAATCAGTGCTAGTCTTTGTTTCCCGACGCTCCCATTGCTCATAGTCGAGTTTCTCGGCGCTGAGTGAAACAATCACTTCCCCCGATTGGGTAAATTTAACCGCATTACTTAAGAGGTTAACCAGAATTTGCCGTAAGCGGGTCACATCGCCAACAACCATTCTGGGGGTTTGGGGCGTGATTTGATAGGCTAGTTCGAGGTTCTTATCACTGGCTTTAGCTGCTAATAGATCCAGACAATTTTCAACACAAACTTGCAGATCAAAGGAGGCTTTTTCTAACTCCAGTTTGCCGGATTCAATTTTGGAGAAGTCGAGAATATCATTAATAATGGTGAGTAAGCTATCGCCACTATTGCGAATCGTGGTGACAAATTCCTGCTGCTGATGGGTTAACGGCGTATCCAACAGCAGCCCAGTCATCCCAATCACCCCATTCATCGGCGTGCGAATTTCATGACTCATGGTGGCGAGGAACTCACTTTTGGCACGAGTTGCTGCTAAAGCCACATCACGAGCTTGTGCCAATTCTTGTGAGGCTTGCTGACGCTCAATTTCTCCACCAATCCACTGCGCCATGAGTCTTAAAAGTTCAATTTCTATGTCTTTGAATGGCTTTTGTCGGGATGTGAGACTAGCGAAGCAGAGCGTACCATAGAGTTGATCAGCGACAACCACAGGGACACCAATATAGGCTTCAACTTGGAAAATCTTGTAACCGGGGTGATTGTTCCATTGGCTGGTGCTAGCCGAGAGGATACACAGGGGCTTTTTGGCGTGTAAGATTTCGGCGCAGTAGGTTTGTTTCAGATCAAGAGTGACCCCTGTAAATTTCAAATTATTGGGCATTTGGGCGGCGATGATTTCATAACGCCCATTTTCGGTGTCGATGTTTTCCAGATGAGAGAGGATACCTACATCCAGATTAAACTGGCGGCGTCCCATTGCCAGTAAGTTTTGTAGCTTTTGCTCGAAGTTAGAATTTGGTGTGGTGGTGACTTCGTATAAGGCGCGAATTATGGCAGCATTTTCTCGCAGTTCTTGCTCAATGTGCTTGCGTTGGGTAATATCAATGGCAATGCCTAAAATTGCTGGCGTTGCTGAGCCGGTGACGTAGAAGGGAATGCGGGTGGTTTGCACGATGCGAATGTTACCCTGAGCATCAGTAACCCTTTCCTCTGGGATGTGTTTGGGCTGTCCATGTTGGATAATTTGCTGTTCTTCTTCCCGAATGCGGCGCAGTTGTTCGGGGGATTGAATAAAGTCCTCGTCTTTCTGGTTGAGCAGGTGTTCTACCGTCGTCCCATAAGCATCTGCGATCGCTTGATTAACTAATATAAACTGTCCATCTAGATTTTTGGCGAAAATAAAGTGAGGGACAAGGTCAATGATTTGACGCAGCTTTTGCTCACTGGCTTGTAACTGTTCGGCGGCTTGCTTGCGATCGCTAATATCCTCCACAGATCCTTCATAGTACAGCAGCACACCATTCCCATCCCGCACCGCACGAGTATTTTCACTAATCCAGATAATACTCCCGTCTTGGCGATACACTTGAGACTCGAAACTGGAGACAGCTCCCTGTTGATGAATCAGGCGTTTAAATTCAGCGCGTTGGTTTTGATCGACGTAGAGTTGATGTTCACAATCGGTGAGTCGGCTAATCAGAGCGGCGGGGGAGGGATAACCATAAATCCGAGCTAAAGCCGGGTTAGCGCTAAGATACCGTCCATCGGGGGTAGTTTGGAAGATACCCCAACCCGCTTTTTCAAAGATACTGCGATAGTTTTCTTCGGCTTCAAACAGGGCTTCGGCGACTTGAATACGTTCTTTGATTTCCCGTTCTAATTTCTCATTTACCTGTGTCAATTCCTTGGTGCGCTCATTCACCCGCTCCTCAAGTTGTGCATTTAGGGTACGCACCGCCGCTTCTGCTTGCTTGCGATCGCGGATTTCAATTTCCCGCGCCTGATTTGCGGCTTGGAGTTGAGCGGGGCTCGGTAGCGCTAAGGCTTGGGGAATCAGCGGAATCAGGACTAACGCTGTGTAACAGGAAACCAGAGCCGTAAACGCTTTAATCAACCCCGATATCCAATAATGTGGAAACCAAAGTGTCCAGACTCCCATGATATGAGTCGTACCACAGGCAATAATAAAAGCACCAAATAAGAAAAATACTTTGGGAAACGGAATATCCTGTCGCTGGTTAACAAAGTAAAGCAGGGTAATCGGAATTGAAAAATAAGCCAGGGCGATTAAGGCGTCAGAAATAACATGTAGGGAGACTAAATTCGTTTGCCATAAGTAGCAATGACCGTGGGGAATATACAATAGTACTGGTAACAAATCTGGCATTGTCAGTCCTTTAGTAATCCAGCCGATTTACTCGCTTATTCAAGGGAGTGAATACTCCATGTTGTTTGGCTGTGAGCCGATTGAGGGTAGGGGCGCATAGCGATGCGCCCTGGCTCCATTGATTGGGGGACACCAAGTTCAAGCTGCTGTCGAAACAAAGGAAATCAGGGATAGTTTGATTGAATTCCGTTTCCTGTAGGAAATGGCGCAAGATTAAAAGCTAATGGTAAATCACCCGTTTCTGTCTATTTAGTAGCACAACTTGTCAGAACTCTTTATCCTCTAACATGGAATACTTTATCTATAATAAACATTTTGGCTTGACGAATTAAGCCATTCCCCGCCACATCGGCTCGATACCCCATGGGGTGGCTTTACAGAATCTTTAAGGTTTTCTCCCGGAACTTTACCGAAACTTCATAGATCTCACCCTGGGATTGCAGTAGTCTTTTTAGTGTAGTAGAGAGTTAAGGTTGACTCCGCCAAATGAACAGAGCGGGGTCTTTTTGTGGGAATGAGATGCTTCTTGCATCGCGTCCCTACATTGTTCCTGGGTCAACCGGATTCATTAATGTTACAAAACTTAAACATGAAGCCAATGTAAATTCATGTCTGGGAGGAGAAACAGCGCCATCGGGATTCACCCCCTAGATTTAGGGGAAAACTCAACTCAACTGCCTAGATATGGTGAAATTGACGACTCGAAGGCATCTAAGTCGCGATCGCAGGATAGTTCCCAAGCTTAACTCAAAAGCCTACAGCTTGTTGTCCCATAAGTTTCCTCAGAAACTCCTCTCCCCATTTTTGGCACAAGGATTTAGCATATAAGGGTGACTAAACTGTACAATCCCTTACAATCTCTAAGGGAAGGTAACTGGTTCAAGCTCATCTGCGGCGCCAGTTTTCAGCACCTCCCTGCCGTTCGGAACCTCACCTTGGCGTATACTCTAGCTGGGGCTGATTGTATTGATGTGGCAGCTGACCCCGCCGTCATTGCGGCGGCAAAGACAGCCTTAAAGGTGGCGACAAGCCTGGTAGAGTCCGGTCAAGCACAAGGTATGGGATACCGTAACCAACCCTGGTTAATGGTCAGTTTAAATGATGGGGAAGATCCCCATTTTCGCAAAGCAGAATTTAATCCGAATGCCTGTCCCCCAGACTGTCCCCGCCCTTGCCAAACTATTTGTCCGGCTCAAGCGATTGTCTTCGAGCAACCGCCAACTCAGGCGGAAACTCTCCGCCAGTGGGAGTCAGATCAACCCTTCAACTCCCCTCACTCGCCCCAGGGATTCTCCGGTGTTATCGATCAACGCTGTTATGGCTGTGGACGTTGTTTACCCGTTTGCCCCAGTCAACTCGTATATACTCGATCCTACGTATCCACACCCACAACCCTGGCTGAAGTAATTCTCAAAAACGAAGTTGATGCCCTGGAAATTCATACTCAAGTAGGACATTTTACAGATTTTAAACGACTCTGGGGCGCGATCGCTCCCTGGATTCATACCCTGAAGTTGCTGGCTATCAGTTGTCCTGATGGTGAGGGCTTCATTGACTATCTGTGGGAACTTTACCATCTGATCGCGCCCTTACCTTGTCCCCTAATCTGGCAAACCGATGGTAAGCCAATGAGCGGTGATATTGGTATCGGAACAACTCGAAAAGCCGTGAAGCTAGCCCAAAAAGCGTTATCAGGCAATTTACCAGGGTTCGTGCAACTGGCGGGTGGAACCAATCACCATACCGTCAGTAAACTCAAAGCAGCCGGACTCCTCACCCTGGGAACAACGGAGGAATCTGCGGCTAATCCAGTAAAGCCCTTTGTCGCGGGTGTGGCTTACGGTAGCTATGCCCGGGTATTACTTACTCCGATTTTAGACCAACTCGATCAACACCATGAAGCAAATCATGATATCAATTCCCAATCATTTCCATTATCATCAAGGGCAAACCTGGAAAATGATCCGCAGCGGCTGCTCAAAGCCGTAGCCATCGCCCATTCTCTGGTGTCCCCATTGAAGTCTGTCCCTAAGCCTGTTTTTGCTTTGAGCCAAAATCAACCGGAACTATCCCTTTGACAACCAACAGCGATCGCTCTTTTTCACATACAAGCCTATGGTGAATGCCAACGGGATGAACCCATCCCATCCCCAATCATTATCCAATCAAGAACTATCCAACACCATCAATTTAGCTGGGATGCAGATTACTGAGGATCTCCAAAAGTTACTGGATATTTTGCCCAAGGATATTCGCCAAATCCTAGAGCAACACCCCCATCGCGACAATTTAGACAATTTAATTGAAGTGGTGATGGATTTGGGTCGGTTTCCTGAGGTACGTTTTTCATCTGGCGCCGAATATCTATCAGATACACCCGTCACCGCTGAACAATTAAACTATTGTGTTGAGCGGGTTGGGCATTTCAGTGGAGATAATCGAGCCGGACTGGAGAAAACCTTACACCGGATTAGCGCGATTCGCAATCGTCCCGGCGACATTATCGGGTTAACCTGTCGCGTCGGACGAGCCGTGTTTGGCACTATTGGTATGATTCAAGATCTCGTGGAACGGGGTCAATCAATTTTGATGTTGGGACGTCCGGGTGTGGGTAAAACGACGGCGTTACGCGAAATTGCCCGGGTGCTGGCTGATGATCTGCAAAAACGGGTGGTGATTATTGATACCTCCAATGAAATTGCTGGTGATGGAGATATTCCTCATCCTGCTATTGGTAGAGCGAGGCGGATGCAGGTGTCGCGTCCGGAACTTCAACATCAGGTGATGATTGAAGCGGTGGAAAATCACATGCCCGAAGTGATTGTCATTGATGAAATTGGCACCGAACTCGAAGCCCTCGCCGCCCGCACGATCGCAGAACGGGGGGTGCAGTTAGTGGGTACGGCTCATGGAAACCAAATCGAGAATCTGATTAAAAATCCCACGCTCTCTGATTTAGTCGGTGGGATTCAAGCGGTAACTCTGGGTGATGATGAAGCCAGACGCCGGGGTTCTCAAAAAACGGTATTAGAACGCAAAGCACCGCCCACGTTTGAGATTGCTGTAGAAATGCTGGAGCGTCAGCGCTGGGTAGTACATGAGAGTGTGGCGGATACGGTGGATTCCCTGCTGCGGGGACGTAAACCGAATCCCCAAGTGCGGACAGTGGATGAACAGAATAAGGTGATTATTACCCATGAATTTCCTGATGCGCCCGCACCTTTGGAACGCCATAACCCGTCGGGGTTAGTGGCTAAACCCAGTGGCTGGCGTTCGTCGGGACAGATGCAGCCTCTGTCGCGCTCCTCATCGCCGTCTTCGGCTCAAACGAGTTACTTTGATCAGCTGCTCCATGATTCTTGGCAACAAGCTACCCCCGTTGATGAGGTTGTAGAAACTATTGGACCCAATGGTGAGGATTTGCCCCTTCATATCTATCCTTATGGGGTGAGTCGCCATCAAATTGAGCAGGTGATCCGAGTCCTAAATTTACCCGTTGTTTTAACTAAAGACATGGATAGTGCTGATGCGATTTTGGGCTTGCGATCGCACGTTAAAAGTCACTCAAAACTGCGCTCAATTGCTCGCTCCCGTCAAATTCCCATTCACGCGGTTAAAGCTAGCACCATTCCCCAAGTGACTCGCGCCCTGCGGCGAATGTTGGATATGGATGACCCCGGAACCCCCGATACGGCGGATTTGCGGTTGTTTACCCAAAGTGGAAGTGATGATGAGATTGAGGCGCTCGAAGAAGCACGTTTAGCTGTTGAGCAAATTGTGATTCCCAATGGACAACCCGTTGAGTTACTTCCGCGATCGCCAAAAGTGCGAAAGATGCAGCATGAACTGGTTGAACACTATCGCCTCAAGTCGGATAGTTTTGGCGATGAACCCAATCGCCGCTTGAGAATCTACCCCGCTTGATGGCAAGGGGTAGGGGTGTGGCAAGAGGATAATGTGTAGAGTAGCTCACGAGACTCTTGCTTCACCCGTTCTTCCATCACAGCTTGCTGCAATTGGATAAATGCGGTAAAATCTTCCATATCATATTTATTGACTAAAAGCTGACGCAGTTGCTCTTCAGCTTGCACGGTCAGATAACCGCTCTTTTGTGCTTCTTGTACTATTTCGCGAATTAATCTCATCAGTGAATCTCCAGCGTTAATCGGTAGATGAAAGTCAAGTAAGGTTCGGTGACTGATTGCTCTAAGCAACAGTCATTTTGAGCAAGAGATCTCCGGTAGAGGTTCCCTTGGCTGATTGCATTGTGATAACTTGTTTTATCGTTAAAAAATTACCTTTTTTTAACAAACGTTCACATACATAGTTCCACCCCTGAACATAGCTACAGTTGTCGAACCCCTAACCTGAAGATATGTAAAAGCATCGCTTCACCCTGAATAAAGCAGCCAATGCTTTATTATAGGGCATTTCATCGTCCTATAAAGATTATATTAAGTTTTTAATGGGCGTAGAAAGTTAATGTTGTTTAATAAAGATTGACATTTATATATTATTCATGTATAAGCATGATAAATGATCAAATTGAGCGTTCTGTTCCCTGACCCAGGACAAATCAGCCAATTTTCACAAATCTCTTGACATATTCCTAGGCAAAACTGCTAATATAAGCAAGGTACACACTTTGGGGTGTAGCCAAGTGGTAAGGCAGCGGGTTTTGGTCCCGCCATTCCTAGGTTCGAATCCTAGCACCCCAGTCGCATCTACCCCTATGTATAATCATCTGCCCATCACACCCAGTTCTTCAGAGGGCAGAAGGTTCATTCGTGCTCATCGGTTTGATTCCGGGGATTCGAGAAGAGATGATTTGACGCGATCGCACAATCTTGGAGCGCAGTCTAGTCATCAAAATCGATAGGAGAATCTCCCAAAAACTACAAAATTCCCCCTTGGGTAGAGACGCGCCATGGCGCGTCTCTACATACATGGCGCGTCTCTACATACATGGCGCGTCTCTACATACATGGCGCGTCTCTACATAAATGATGTGTCCTAACCGCTATGGCGCTTGCTATACCTTACCATTGACCCGCTAAAGCCGCCCGACACCGTTCGCAAATCGTGGGATGTTCGGCTATTTTACCCACATAAGTGGAATAGTTCCAGCAGCGATCGCACTTTTCGCCTTCTGCTTTAACCACCCCCACCCAGACGAGATCTGACTGACTGCGATAGTTGACATTTTCCATCCCATCAGGGGAATCCAACACCTCAACTTGGGAGGCTAAAAACAGATAACGTAACTCATCCACCCCGTTACTGAGAACCGTAAACCGTTCGCCTAAAATTCTAGGTTGGGGTTGGGGTAGAGCTGGTGCTGGGGGTGCGGCGGCGGGTTCCACCGTTTCGGTTTCCAGTTGAACAGAAGCTTCACCCCATACCTCTATTTTTAGCGATCGCACCTTCTGAGCTAATTCTCGCCGACTGGGTGCGCGGAGTAAATAGCGATTGATAAACCAAGCACTGTAGCCAATACCCACCAGTTGCAACATATCCGCCAATAAGGGGAGATGTGCGATTGATTCTAATACCGTCGCCGTTACCTTTAGGGTAATGGGTACAGCTAATGCTACCCCCACCGTTAACCATAATCGCTGATTTTCGCTCAAGACTTTACCCAGCGTCACCGATAGATTAGACAAAATCTGATTAGCATTCCACCCCTGTTCCCCTGTCTGTGGGGGGAGCGTTTCCGGTGTCAGTGAGGCTTCTGGTTCCTGTGGAATCATCAGTTCAGGTTTCGGGGTTTGCAGCCACAGGCGCGGAATCCCACTGGGGTTTAATTTCCGCAACTGGTTTCGTAATTGAGCATCGGGGACATAGAGCAACACTTTCGCTTCTAGGGAAGAACCTATCATCTTCTCGGTTCTAGCTTGCTCTAACACCTTATTCACCTCGGTGCGGATATTGCGTAACCTTGTCCACTTCTCTACTAATTCCGGCTTTTTCCACCTCTCATCTAACTGCACCCATCCCGACTCAAACACCGATTTATAGGGTGTCGGGTAGGGTAGGTATTGCCAAATATCTTCGGCTGTATGACATAATACAGGGGCAATTGATCTGGCTAAATTCTCCAGTGCGATCGCTAATACCGTCTGACAACTGCGCCGTCGTACCGAATCCGGGTGACTAATATAAAGACGATCCTTAGCAATATCCAAATAAAAATTCGACAACTCAACCACACAGAAATTCTGCACCGTTTGGAAGAAGCGGAAAAACTGATAACTTTCAAACGCCTCTGTCACATCACCAAACACCTCCGTCATCCGGTGCAGCATATACCGATCAATTTCCGGTAACTTTTCATACGCCACCGCATTTTTGCCCGGATCAAAATCATGGAGATTTCCCAATAAAAACCGTGCTGTATTGCGAATTTTGCGATAAATATCGGCAAGTTGCTTCAGTATACCTTGACCAATAGGGACATCTACTGAATAGTCCACAGACGACACCCATAGCCGCAGTATATCTGCTCCGTAAGGGGGTTCCTGTTTATGGTTCTTCCCCCCTTCAATAATCGTCGCTGGATTTACCACATTACCCACGGATTTACTCATTTTGCGCCCTTGTTCATCCAGAACAAAGCCATGGGTTAATACTGACTTATAGGGCGCACAGCCATTTGTCGCCACACTGGTGAGTAAACTGGATTGGAACCAACCCCGATGTTGATCCGATCCTTCCAGGTACATATCCACCGGATAGGATAATTCCTCACGCGGCTGAACAACTCCCGCCCAAGAGGAACCAGAGTCAAACCAGACATCCATGGTATCTGTACCTTTGCGGTACGTGCGACCATTATTCTGGTAGGCTTTGGGCAATAATTCAGTCACCGACAGTTCCCACCAGGCATCAGACCCTTTTTCCGCGATAATCTCTTGTACATGGGCGATGGTTTCTGCCGTCAGCAGGGGTTCATTAGTTTCCTCGTCATAAAATACGGGAATCGGTACACCCCAACTCCGTTGGCGAGAGATACACCAATCAGAACGTTCCGACACCATGGCGGTAATCCGGTTTTCTCCTTGGGGAGGAATCCAATTCACCGACTTAATCGCCTGCATTACCGCCTCACGGAAACCATCCACCGAAGCAAACCACTGTTCCGTCGCCCGAAAGATAGTCGGTTCTTTGGTGCGCCAATCGTAGGGATATTTATGCACATAGTTTTCCTCTTTGAGGAAAGAACCCGCCTCTTTCAGGGCGTCAATCACCGCAGGATTGGCATTTCGCAACACATTTAACCCAGCAAAGGGTCCCGCCTCGGCGGTAAAGTCCCCATTTTCATCCACGGGGGAGATGATCGGTAAATTGTAGCGCTGACCCACGATATAATCTTCTTGACCATGACCAGGTGCGGTATGGACTAATCCGGTTCCCGATTCCGTGGTTACATAATCACCACCGATAACAATCGGACTTTCCCGGTCAAATAGGGGATGACGATAGGTGCAATGTTCTAATTCTTTCCCTTTCAGAGTGGTTTTAACGGTTAGATTTTTGTCCAGAGTTTGACAGAGGCGTTCCACTAATTCCGCCGCCACGATTAGGTATTTAAACCCTTCGGCTTCCGTCTCTGGGTTGGCTGATGCTTCAGCATCAGACATCTGTTCCTCTGGAACTGGGGCAAAGCCTTTTGCCCTTGTCTGACTTGGCTTCGAGGATTTGTCAGTATCCTGACTTGGCGATTTTTGAGACAATTCCACAACCGCATAAGTCAGTTCTGGATTTACCGCCACCGCCAAGTTACCGGGAATTGTCCAGGGGGTTGTTGTCCAGATGGCGACACCTAAATCCACTAAATAGGGTTTTAGCCTAGCTTCCACCGCGTCTGTGGCTTTAGTCAGGGGAAATGCGGCATAAAGACTGCGGGAGGTATGTCCTTCTGGATATTCTAACTCCGCTTCGGCTAGGGCGGTTTGGGAACTTGGGCTCCAATGAACGGGCTTCATTCCCCGATAGATATAGCCTTTTAGCACCATTTGACCGAAGACGCCAATTTGAGCGGCTTCGTATTCAGGGGTTAAGGTAAGATAAGGATCGTCCCAGTCTCCCCAAACGCCATACCGTTTAAACCCTTGGCGTTGTTCCTCAACGGTTTTTAGCGCAAATTTTCTTGCCTTGCGCCGCAGTTTTATCGGGGTTAGGGCTTGTCTGTCTTCTGGGTCCATTGCTTGCAGGACTTTCAGTTCAATGGGCAAGCCATGGCAATCCCAGCCGGGAATGTAGCGAACTTTATACCCTTGCAGCAGTTTATATTTATTGATGATATCTTTAAGAATTTTATTTAGGGCGTGTCCCATATGTAGTGCCCCATTCGCGTAGGGGGGACCATCATGCAGGACAAAAATATCACCGGGATTCGTCTGTGACAGTCGCTGATAAATTTGTTGGTCTTGCCAAAATTGTTGCAGTTCCGGTTCCCGTTTGACCGCGTTTGCCCGCATATCAAATTGGGTTTGGGGCAGATTTACGGTGTCTTTGTAGGATTTAGCTTCTGTCACAGTTCGACCTGTTGGCTAGTGGTTGTACTTAGATTGTGGGGATATTTCCCGATTATCCCTTTTTACAATAGGGAGCGTTCTATATCCCTACATTATGGGTGAGAATTTGCCATCATTTCAACTGATTGGGGGAGGATTTTCTGAATCTGGGGATTGTCTGGTTTGGGGATCACCTTCACCAATGGGTTCAGCGGGGGGCGATAATGGCGCTTCTGGGGCAATGTCTGCGACTGGGATGTCTTCGACTGCTGAGGATTCAGGTTCCGCCGATTGGTTCGCCGCGTCTACCTGTTCGGGTTCAGGGGGATTGGGACCCATGAGGGGTTCGGAGTCGATGAGTTGAGTCTCCTGGATGGTAAGTTCCTCTGGGGTTTCTGGGGGTTGGGTGTCTTGGTTTTGTGGGAGTTCCGGTTCCGGTGGCTGTGTTTGTTCCCCGAAGGTAGTGTTAACAGTTTGGGTTTCTTCGGCTGCGGCTGTCTCTTCTATATCCTGACTCGGAGTTGGAGACTCCTGGAATAGGGTGTCTGGCTGAGTGAATTCAGGGATTTCTGGTTCGGGTAATGTGGAGGTATCTTCTGGGAATGTCTGAGGTTTGTTGGTTTTAGCGGGTTTCGATTTACGTTTACCTAAGAGATTATTGAAAAAGCCGCTAATTCCCTGGCGTTGTTTGGGTTGTTTCTTTCCGGGTTTTGCGGGTGTCTTGGCTACAGGTGTCTCAGTTAAGGTTTGTTCTTCTGCGGGTGTTTCGGCTACAGGTGTTTGAGTTAAGGTTTGTGCTTCTGTAGATATCTCGGCTACAGGTGTTTCCTCTGGCGCAAATTCTTTTATCGGTTCTGGCGCTGTTGTTTCCTCAGCCGGTGTTTCTATAAGTTCAGTTGGCGTCGTTTCCACTGTTTCCATGACTTCAACGGATTCGGTGATATCCGCCATTACGGGTTCTTCTGGGGTTTCCTCGGTTACTGCTGTGGGAGAAGCTAGGGGGATATCGTTTTCTTTAGAGGGAGGTTGTACCTGTTCAGTTATCTGGGTAACTGTCTCGATTTCTGTCTCTGAAACGACTGGTTCAGTTATGGGTTCCGGTTCAGTCGCGACTGGGGTTGGCGTCACTGGCTTTTTAGTGAACACACGGGCGACGGGTTGAATAACTGCGCTTTTTCCCAGTTGGAATATGCCAGAACGGGCTATTTTTTTCTGAACCTGGGGCGAAATTTCCGTTTGGGCTTCGGGTAAGGCTAACTGTCGCCGCATGATCAGGGTTTGCCAGCCTAACCACCCCAACAGAGATACACTAGCGATTTGACTCAGGAGTACCGCCCCAGTAATCCTTCCCCCACACACCCACAAGACGAGGGCGTAGAAAAATCCGACGCCACTCCAGAAGAAGTCGCTTTTGCGGTGGACTTCGGGAAAAAAGAATGCTGCCATGTAATAGGCAAAGCTACCAAGACCGATAACTAACGCGAGGATGTATGGCAACATTAGGCGGGTACTCCTTGACTCAGACGTTCATTGTAGATGGTATGGGGTTCATGGCTTATTCAGTCTAGACCGATGAACCCTATCCCTATTTTCAGCAGTTAGAGTGCGATCGCGCCAAGTCAATTGTAACGAGATGTTACAAACACCCTTTGTTCGCCCCGTTATCAGCAAACACGGTAGGGGCGGGTTTTACTACTATCGTTTCTGACCTAACAACAGATGTAACTAAACCCGCCCTGACTGAGTTCAAGAGTTTTGCTTATACATAAAATGTAACGATGTACGCCAGTTTGTAGTAGGCACTAAAGTACCTTAATCTTTCATTTGTCAGCATCGGAATTATATTTTTTAAACGCAGAGGACGCAGAGGGAAACGCAGAGGTTCGCAGAGGAGTTGGCAGGATTTGAGGGGAATTTGTAGGGGTTTCGAGAAGTAAACTGAAATGATATGATAGGTGGTCTATCTGTTCACTTGTTTGTCATGGGTGCTGACGCAGACGCTTGACGAGTTTATCGCCCGTTGATGCGTCTGAGTTAAATCTTCCGCTTTGTACTTCGCATACTCCTGAATCAATGGCTGAAAATTAAACCATCGTCTTCCATCTTTATCTATCTCTTCCTGTAATAGGGAACGCCTCACCAACTGACGCAAATCTTGTTCAATACTTTTGGTATCGAGTTTTCCCATTTTAGATCCCCCCAACCCCCCTTCAAAAGGGGGGCTAAAAGAATCTAGAGAGGATTTTTCTTGCTTATCTTGAGGTTGAGATTCCCCTAACTCCTGTTCAAAAGAGAGACTATGAATCTGTGCCAGCGCCATCGCTGAATTAAAGGGAATTCGATAAACACATACCCCCAATACCAATCGCTGCATTCTCTGGCTAATCCGCCTAAAACTCTCATCCAACACCCGCCGCATCCAGATATCAACTTTACCCCGATGCAAGCCTTTTAAATTCTCATCACTTAATAAATGGGATATATCCGCCAACCCATAACGCTGCAAATACCGAATCTGCGGATCGAATTCTTCCTCTTGTAATAAAAACCCAGCCACCAGCGTTAATAATAATGGATGTCCCTCTACCTTCTGGGAAAACTCGACTAATTCCTCATCTGTTCCCCGAATTCCCAACACCTGTAATAATGTCGCCCCTTCCACGGGTTCTAATCCCGGTAAGGATAACCATTGACATTTTATCGGCGGTAAATCAAACCGTTCCCGCGTTGTTACCAGTACGACACTTTTCTCGCCACATTCCAACCAGTCATAGAAAAACTGCCGATAGGATTCATCGCGAATAGATGTATTCTTGTTATCCCCATCCTCAGATTGCAGCAGGGTTTCTAGATTATCCATCACCAGCAAATACTGCCCCTGACGCAGATGATTGACTAATGCATCCCCCAGAGATTTTTCGGGTATCGCCTCGATGGTTTCCGGAGATACTCCAAATTTCAATAAGACTCGCCGCGCTAACTCGGTAAACCCGATACGGCTAATATCTGCCCAAACTTTATCCTCAAATTCTGTACTATCCTCGTCGTAAATCTTAGCCGCGAGAGTCGATTTTCCTAACCCACCGATACCCGTAATTCCAATTAACCGAGTCTTCCCATCCGCCATCCAATCCCCAATGGTTTGGCGTTCTAACTTTCGCCCTTGCCAATTATCGGTACTAGGGCGGATTTCATCTAAATTGGGTGGGGTGCTGCGCTGATTTTCTACCAGTAGTCAGTAGTTGTTTGTGGTATCTCCGTAGTTGTTTGTGGTATCTCCGTAGTTGTTTGTGGTATCTCTCCCGCCAATTCGCCCAATCGAGTCGGCTTGAATATCGCTCATAATATCCCCTGTGGTGTCAGCTTTCACTTCAACCGTGCGGTTGCTGCGATCGCTCTTTTGATTCAGAGTCCGCTGATCGGCTATACTACTGATATTCACAACCTGTCCTGCCAGACGTTGCACCTCTTGGGCAAAGGCGGTATCTTGGTTCATCACCGCTTGTAAATACTGTGTCACCCGGGCTAAGTCAGATTGAGAGCCCTGTTGGGCGGCTGCGATCGCGCGATTTGCATCTGGATTGCTTGACAATTTGCGCTTTATAGTATCTCGCAGTTTAATAATTGCGCCTTCTGTTGCCTTACCCACCCCGGTTTCGATAACCGCACCACATGGGATTTTGGCAGCTTCTACGACGAGTAATTCTGGTATCATAGCTGAAGCGAATGGTAATAGTTTCTATTACATTTTTAGCGTATCCGTGAACGTAAGTGAAATAGCTGGTAGGGGCGCACTGACGTGCGCCCAGAAAATTCACGCCCCGTGCGCCTAGAAAATTCACTTAGGCTTAGCCAAGGAAACTTAATAAAATTTTAGGCTAAAGCCCTTACTACAAACGACTATTCTACCTTCATCGCCTTGGCTAATTCCGCCGCAACTAAAGGGCGAGAAAACTGCGGCGGTGGTAATTCCCCTTTACGCAACAATTCCCGTACTTTAGTTCCTGATAAATGAATCCGTTGATCTGGAGTGCTAGGACTTGTCTTGGCTGTTGCCATTGTCTCCGTCACTTCGCAGTAAAAAGCGTGTTCAAATTTTAGCGGAATAATCCCCAACTCATCCGGCTCAAACTCCTCAAAGATATGTTGAGCATCGTAGGTTCCATAATAGTCACCCACACCCGCATGATCTCGCCCCACAATAAAATGAGTACAACCGTAATTCTTACGCACGATCGCGTGGAAAATGGCTTCCCTGGGACCGGCATAGCGCATAGCGGCTGGGTTAATCGCTAAAATTACCTGGTTTTTAGGGAAATAGTTATCCATCATAATTTCATAGCAACGCATCCGCACATCGGCGGGGATGTCATCGCTTTTGGTTGCACCCACTAAGGGATGCAGGAATAAACCATCAACTATTTCTAAGGCGCACTTAATGATATATTCATGGGCCCGGTGGATGGGATTACGAGTTTGGAAACCCACTACCGTTTTCCATCCCCGTTCCTTAAATAACGTCCGAGATTGAGCCGGATCAATTTGATACTTAGGAAACAGGGGATGGGGATACCGTTGTAATAACCAAACGGGACCCGCTAGATTTACATCCCCTTGGTTATAAACCACCTTGACACCCGGATGCTTCTCCTCATCCGTGCGGTAAACATTCACCGCTTCCCGCTTTTTATCATAGCGATATTTTTGCGTGAGTTCTAAAACGCCGACAAAGCGCCCATCCTGATCATCCAGACGCACTAAACTGCCTTCCTTTAATGGTTCAGCAATGTCCTCATTAACGGATAGAGTAACTGGGATAGACCAAGGTAAACCGTTCGCCAGACGCATATTATCCACGACTGACTCATAATCCCCTTGCTCCATAAACCCAGTCAAGGGACTAAATCCACCAATCGCGATTAAGTCTAGATCAGATGCTGCCCAGGCATCAAGTTGCACCCTGGGTAAGGAATCCGCTTTCTCCAAAAATTCCGAGCGCTGTTGTTCTGAGGCAATGCGATTGATAAGTTGACCCCCATGAGGGGCGATTCCATCCGAATGCTTACTCAATGTCTTTCCCTTTATGCGTCAACTGCACCTCTAAAATAATCTGCTTTATGGGTTCAGGGCAATTATTCGTCTTATGTCATACTCACTCCCGAAAAGAAGCAAGCTACCTTGACACTCCCCGCCCTATAAGTGCGGGGATTCTTAGTTCCGCGACACACCTTACAATTATCTATCCTTGCGGCAATACTTAAACCAAACACCCGTAGAAAACTACCAAGTATTGAGCCTAATTTAGATAACTCCAG